>DAITAE010000633.1:0-2742 GCA_036824445.1 Streptosporangiaceae bacterium
CGCCATCGGTCCACCATAGAGGCGGGGTCTTTCGTCGTCTCCACGGGCCCGCCCCATGCTAGGTTGTGGCGCTGTGGCCGACTCTTGAAGATGAGTGGGACCTTGAGCCGTGGGATGACGATCCTGACGGTGTCGATGCCCATTACATTCGGGAGTCCAGTGAGCCCCGAGATCGACGACGAGGGTCGAGAGATCTGGCCTTAGGTATACAGCCCACGCAGTTAGCACGATGTCCTGACGGGTAGTGCCCGGCATCGTCTTGACGTCCGCTCATGGAGCCATGAGCGGACGGGGCTTAGCTCAATCGCCCCTCGGCTGGCCGTCGGGGCCGCTGACCGGCGCGAGGGTTGGCCTTGCGGGCTGTCGCCCAGGTGGGCGCGTTACTGAAAGAGCTGATCCAGGATTTCGGCGCCCTGGGTCAGGGACGGCCGGATTTGAACCGGCGACGCCTTGACCCCCAGCCATGCATACCTATCCCACCACCAGGTCACTCTCACGATGCCGCAGGTCACGCCCGTGCACAGGTGAGCGAAAAGAGCCAGATAGAGCCGTGGCGAGCGCGGGTGGTTCCCACTTCGTTCCCACCCTGCAGGGGCCGCTGGCTCGGTGCTGTCGCCGCCGTTTCGCCGAATAGGACGAATGTGACCACGCCGCGTTCTGGTGACCGCGGTCAGTGCTGGGGCGCTGTGCCTTTGGAATCCGCGCGGCCGCCTGGGCGGGCGGTGAGGATGTCGATGCTCAGGGCCAGGATCCACGCGGGGAACAGCAGCTCCACCCAGTCGGAGATGCCGACGCCCACGAGCAGTACCAGCGCGGTCGCGAGCCCGGCAATCTCAAGCCACCGGGACACGATCCGGGTGCGGCGCGCGATGGTCACCGTGGTGAGCGTGAACACCGCCGCCATCCGCATCGCGTAGACGTTCAGCAAGATCCCAGTGGTGTTGCGGGCCGCCGCCAGGGTGTCCGCACCGGGCGGGGCGGTCCCCGACGCGGCGGCGAACAGCCCGCCGCCGACGGCCGCGGCCGCGAACAGCATGCCAACAAACAACAGGCCGCTGCCCAGGAACACGGTGGCGAAGAACCGGTCCTCGCGCCCGCCGATCCGGTCCCGGATCACCCCGATGAACCACAAGAAGGCGATCCCGGCGAACGGGACAAGGTTGAGCCCGATCACCACGGCGGTTCTTCGCCCCGAATCGGTCAGCCACGTGCCGGGCGCCCCCGGATGGACGGGGACCGACAGCCTCAGCAGCACCAGCGCTGTGATGAGGAACACGGAAAAGACGATCCCGGCGACCGCGGCCGCCCGGGGTGTTCTCAGCGGGCTCCCGGACTGAAGCGGACCCTGGCCAACCGGTTCCCCAGACACGGGCCTCCCCCCTTTCCGCGGGCGGTGCCGCGATCCTTTCAACCCGGTCCATCCGCCACGGTCGCCGCCCTATTCTCGCGCCAGCATGGCCTGGGCTTCGCGTTCGAGGTCGATGTAGGGGCCGCCGCTGATGTCGACGGCCACCCGCTTGCCGGTGCTGCCGGGGAAGGTGTGCGGGTGATCGCCGGGGTAGCCGAGAGATCGCCCAGAAGGGGGGATGACGTTTAGTGGCATGCATATGGAGTATCGAGACAGCGGGGCTCCCGGCCGAAAGGTCACGCCAGCCGTGCGATGAGCATGCGTTGGGAGACGCCATGCGGCTCACGGCGGTTCCGTGGTCAAGCGCATCAAGAAGGAGCGCGTCAGATGTCGAAATGGAACTTCGTGGCAATGGGCCAGGTGGGCCTAACCGGCTGGACCAGGAAAGTCGCAAAGCCGGTCGCCCGTTCGATCGCCCGCCGGACGGGACGGCCGGAGGCGGAGATCCTGTCGCTTATCGGCGCGGCGTTCCTCGCGGTCACGTTGATCGACTTCATCCGCAACGTCGATGCCGTCATCGCGGCGGGGCGAACCGGCCGTCAGCCAGCGAAGGAGCGTCCTGCTGCCCACGCCTAGGGCGGGGCCTCTGGGAGGTGGCTTTGTGTGGGTAGCTCCCGGGTGAATGCCAGGGTCAGTTCGCCGGCACCGCCCTCATCTCGGCGGCGCCGACCCCCGATGATCTGCGAATCTGCGCAGCCAGCATGGGCGAGCTTGACCACCTGGAAAGCCCGGTGAGCGAGCACGATTACTGATGTGGGCTCCGTAATCCGGCCTGTTCTGCCGCACTGCCAGCACTCGTACCGCCCGAAGGCGTCCCCAGAGGCGCGGACTCTTCCACCGAGCACCACCGGATGGCTCACGCCCAGCGAGGCAGCCTTCATAATCTTGTTGGATAGGTGTGATCACACAGCGGCCCGGGAACGGCGACGGCGGATCCGGACTCGGAAGGGGTGGCCAGGGGCGGTAAGAATCACGAGCCTGATTGCCGGGATCGTGATAGTGCCCAGGTCGGGGACCTGTCGAGGGCAGCGGGGTTTCAGATAGCCACCGGGCCTGTCGTGGATCGCGCCGCAGGCCTTCTCCTTGCGATCGGGATGCTCAGTGGGCCACGAGGGTAATCGGTCCAGGTCAGGGTCTAGACTGCATGGGGTTTCATGGTGCGCGGCGAGGTTGCTGCGCTTTGCTGCCGGACCATCACTGCGTACTTGATTCGCCGGCGGGGCACAGCAGGCCCGCGCCGGGCTGGCCTGGCCCGTGGCCAGCTGCCGCAGGTCTTGATTAACTGAGTCCCGGGTGCTGTCGGCTAGTGATTTCATGTCCACCCTGATCCATCT
>DAITAE010000634.1:0-2742 GCA_036824445.1 Streptosporangiaceae bacterium
AACCACCGGATCTTGAATCACGTCGTCGTCGCGGGCGGTGAAGGGCAACCGGCCGCCCTCCCTCTGCGCGGTGGTGTCGCCCTGAGGTACCACCGACCGAGGATCGTTCATCGCCCTCGTGCTTCCCGTACGGCGGCGGTGATGACAGCCGCACACTGGTCGGGACCGGCGTGTGCGGTATCGACAACGAGCCGGTCTCGATGCCAGGGCTCGTACTGACGTTCCGAGACCTGCCGCCAGGACGGGAGCGTCAGCCCCGGTCGGCGGCTCACCGCGCGCCGAAAGATCCCAGACATCAGGGATGGCGGGCGTTTCCCCCGCCCCCTACCGTGACCATTCGAGACGCCGCCATCCCCGAGTGAGGAGTCAGCCCATGGCCACGCTGCACATCGAGCACCCGATAACGGACTTCGGTACCTGGAAAGCCGCATTCGACAGGTTCGCAGATCTGCGCGAGAGGTCCGGGGTTCGCGGGCACCGCATCCAGCGGCCAGTGGACGACGCTCACTATGTCGTCATCGACCTGGATTTCCAGACCACCGGCGAGGCGGAGAGGTTCCTCGATTTCCTGCGGACGGCGGTGTGGACCTCACCGGAGAACGCCCCGGCCCTGGCCGGCGCCCCGCAGACGAAGATCCTCGAGCCCGCCGGCCCAGCATCCGGCGGTTGACCTGCCGCGCCGCGCCAGCCAGGCCTGGCGTGCCTACGCTGTGGCCGCCAGCCGTTCGGCGAACCTCGCGGGGTGAGCAAGATGGGGGAAGTGCATCGCTGGGCAGGGGCCAGGCAGCGGCTAGAAGTCGCCGCCGCCGAAGTCGCCGCCGCCGAAATCGCCGCCCCCGAAGTCCCCGCCGCCGAAATCGCCGCCGGAGTCCCCGCCGCCGGGGTCACCGTCACCGGAGTAATAACCGTCGCCAAAGAAGGCGTGGGGGGCGAGCGCCTGGCCGAGCAGGAAACCGGTGAACAGGCCCGGGCCGAGGCCGAATCCTCCCCAGTACGCCGGGGCGAAACCGGCGTTGACGTAGCTGACCGGGGCGCCGTCGACCTCCACCTTGCGCATGTCGGGCTCGATACCCTGATCGACCTTGTGCGCGCAGGCGGAGCAGGCCGGGACGTCGCGGCCGGGCCCGCCGTCCGCGGGCGTCCAGTGGACGTCGCGCACCGACATGCCGTGCCGCGGATCGAAGAAGCACGACGGGCGCCGGTCGGGCTTCGGCTGGCCGGCCGCGAGGGCTTCGGCGCAGGCCAGGTGATAGTGCCCCTCGGCGATGGCCCGGCTGACGGCCCCCATGTCCGCGGGCCGCCTGGCCGTGTCGAGGGCCGCGGTTCCGCGTTCATAGGCGCTCAGTGCCGCACCCTGTTCTTCCGCCGCCTCCGGGTTGTCCCGGATGGAGACGTCGGCGTCCTGGTCGGTCAGCCGGGTGCTGAGCGCGATCAGGTCGTCTTGCGCGGCCGACTTGGCCTCGTTGAGCTCCCGCTGCCGGCGCTGGCGGGCGGGGCGCACCAGCAGGAAGAAGCCGAGCACGGCCAGCACGAGAAGAACACCGACGACGATCAGGACGTTGCGCAGCGCGTGTGAAGGCGCATTCGCCGCGGCGCCAGAGCCCGAGCCAGCTTCGCCCTTCACATCGCTGACGAAATCCGTCAGCGCGGCGAAGACGTTCTGGTCCGCCTGATGCTGCTCTACCACTCTTGTCGCAATATCGGCGGCGCCGCCGGAGGGCAGCATTCCCTTGTTGTACGCGCCGAAGTGCTGCTGCTTGCTGTCCAGAAAGCCGACGGTGAACTGCGCGTGCCCGTCCAGCGTGCTGATGATCTGGTTCATCGAGCTGTCGTAGCCAGCCGAACCGGATGGCGCGACCACCAGGTAGATGCCATCGCTGCCGATCTGCTGCTCCAGTTGCGCCTGCTGGCCCTCAGAGATCACATCGCGGCCGGTGCTGGTGACGCAGACGTGCTCCTGGGCCAGGCAATCCGGCAGCGTGCTGGCGCTGGCCTGGGACGACAGCAAGAGCGGGGACACCAGGAGCGCCGCGAGCGCAGCCGCCCCGAGCGCCAGCAACCTCTTCATGCCGTGGACCTCCTGCGGTGTTTCATGGTCCGGCCGACACAGCGTCCAGATGCCCCTGGCGCTCGATGCGATCGAGGCCGCCACGGACGAGTGTCTTCCGAAGGCGGCACGAACGCAGCCGCGGCAACGACGGCCCGCCGCCGGTCGCCCCGGCCGCCGCGGCCGGGTGCCGCCATCCTGCGCCGGGCATCGCCGATCTCCGCGGCCATCGCTGTGGGCGGTTCACGCCCGCCGTCCCGTTCTGCCAAATCCTAGCTCCTGGGCCCTCCTGGCCGCTGGTCGCGACGCACCCAGCCCGCCGCCGGGTCTCCGCTCCTCCAGACCAGGCAAGCCGGCACCTGTGCAGTCGCCGTGCCGGCGCGGTGATGGCCGTGTGGAGGTGGCGTTGACCGGGGGAGGATATACGAAATATCGTACATTTAGTGCCGTCAGGGCACTCTGAGCTTTAGAGGCCCCGGCAAAAGGGCACTGGATCAGGGAGCGGGGGCACGCGAGCCCGGCAGTCCCACTGCCGGGGTCTCTTACCTGCCCGGGCAGTAACTCCCGGGGACGTGTTCGCGCGACGCGACCAGGCAGGGCTGTCACGGATGATCAGCGGCGAGCACCCGGCGTTGAGCCTTGCCGCGCCTCGCCACCGGCACCTTGACCAGTGGAGATCCTCATTGCTACGATTT
>DAITAE010000635.1:0-2741 GCA_036824445.1 Streptosporangiaceae bacterium
TCGCGCAGCTGGCCGTCGGCGACGCCTGCTTCTGGGTGGCGAACGCCGACCCGGGGAGGGGCCGGTTCAGCGCGGCGGCGATCGGCGGCGGCACCAGCCGCACCCTGCTGGTCGTCGACGACCCGGACAGCGTGGTCAGCGCCGCCCGCGACGCCGGCGCCACCGTGACCTCGCCAGTCGGCGACGGGCACGGCTGGCGGCTCGGCCGCATCACCGACCCGTTCGGGCACCACTGGGAGATCGGCACACCCATTGGACCGTGGCCACCCTGACCAACACAGCACGGCGCCACCAAACGCACGCCGAGCCGCCGTTCGGTTCGCCCGGTTCGAATCTTCTGCCACCCGCGTGCCGCATGCAGAACGTGATGATCTGTATGCAGTTGTGCGCGACCAGCAGGCCGTTACCGCCGGACTGGCCCTGCCCTGCAGCTCCGCCGCCATGGAAGGCAACGTCAACATGATCACGATGATCAAACGCCAGATGTACGGACGGGCAGCCTTCCCCTCCTGCGCAAGCGCGTAACCCTCCACCCTGGGCAACTACGATTACAAATTCGGCGCAAGGGCCCGAAGTACGAGCCAGATCCAAAATTCAGGTGCCGTTGACAGCCCGGAAATCGACGTCATACCGGCGCCTCGCATAGCCATCTGAGTCTTCCTGCCGGCTGCGGCCTCCACGCCTCGACGATACGAGAGGAACCTCACCATTTACCTTCTGCCGGAACAGGGTGCGGTATTCCTGGGGTGAGGTTCCGACGCGTCGGTGGAAAACTGCCCGGACCGACGCCGGGTTCCCGAGCCCGGTGAGTCGTCCGATCCGCTCGACGGGCTCCGTGGTGGTCTCCAGCAGTTCACGCGCGTTGTCGATGCGTGCATCCGTCAGCCATGCCATGGGTGAGGTGCCGGTCTCGTTGCGGAAATGGCGGACCAAGGTGCGCCGGGACATGTGGGCGCGTGCAGCGAGATCATCGACGGTGATCGCCTCTGCCATGTGGTCGAGCATCCATTCACGGAGGGTGGCAAGTTCGTCGCTGCTCGGCTGGCTGCGGAGCTGGTCAACGTACTGTGCCTGGCCGCCGGTTCGCCGGGGTGGCGCCACCAGCGCCCGCGCTCGTGCGTTAGAGGCGGCGGCGCCGTGGTCAATGCGGATGAGGTGGAGGCACAGGTCGATGCCGGCGGTCACGCCTGCCGACGTGAGGATGTCGCCGTCGTCGATGAATAGCCGGTTCGGCTGGACGTCGATGCTCGGGTACTGCCTGCGAAGCCGGTCAGATACCTGCCAGTGGGTCGTCGCGGGCCTTCCGTCGAGGAGGCCGGCGGCTGCCAAGGCGAACGCTCCGGAGCAGACGGACACGATCCGTGCGCCGCGGCCGTGTGCCGCGCGCAGGGCGGTCAGCACCTTGCCCGGGACCTCGGCGTCGAGATCCTCGTATCCCGGGACGATCACTGTGTCTGCGGTTTCGACGGCGTCAAGGCCGGCGGAGCCGGTGACGGAGAACGCTGAGCGGGCCACCGGTGCAGCTTGCCGGGCGAACGCGACCGTCAGCTCGTAGTTCGGGTCCATCGAGAAGATCTGCGCCGCGATGCCGAGCTCAAGGGGCAGAACGCCGGGCAGGCTCAGGACGACGACACGGTGGCGGACGGGCGCGGCGACGTCGGGGGGGATCATGACCCGATTGTAGCGGCTGAAGGCCCGCAGGCCACTGTTGCCGGTGACCGCGGGTACTTAGATTCGGATCATGAACAGCGTTCTCGTGCTGCCGGCCGGCAGCCTCGTCGATGCAGCTCTCTCATTGGTGCGGGAGACGGTGGACAAGCCGATCGTCGACCACAGCCTGCGCAGCTTCTTCTTCGCGCGGCTGACCGCTCAGCAAGAGGGCCTGCTGACCGAGGCGGCATACGATGAGGACCTGCTGTTCGCGGCCACCGTCATGCACGACCTCGGGCTGGGGACGCTCGCCACCGGCAGGGCCCGCTTCGAGGTCGAAGGAGCGGACCTCGCCGCAGGCCTGCTGGCCGAGCACGGGATCCCGGACGGTGGCATCGGCCGCGTCTGGGAAGCCATCGCCTTGCACAGCTCTCTAGGCCTCGCCGACCGCATGGGCCTGCTGACCTACCTGACCCATAAGGGCGTCTTCACCGACGGCGGCCGCTTCGCGGAGCTTTCCCCCGACCTGCAGGAGCCCGTTCGCGTCGCCTACCCGCGGCCGGCCGGTGACCGCTCGCTCCAGGACGCCATCGTCGAACACGCGCGAAAGTCTCCCGAGGCGGCGCCGCCCTTCTCGGTCGCGGCCGAGCTCCTGCGGCGGGCGGGCGGCTGACGTCAGGCAGCGGTGTGCCGGTGCACGCGGCCGGGCGGGCTTCCCGCGGAAACCACGTTACGAAAGGTGGACCAAGGTGACTATTTCGGACAGCACGGTGGCCATCATCGGCACCGGCAACATTGGCAGCAGGCTCGCGGCGAACTTCGCAGCCGGCGGTCAGGACTTCCTCCTGGCCGGCCGCGACCAGGAAGCCGCCCGGCAGCTCGCCTCCGGCCTCGACGGCCACGCCGAAGCAGTGAGCGTCGACGAGGCGATCGACCGGGCCGACGTGCTCGTGTTCGCCGTCTGGCTCGACCCCTTCCGGGAGCTCATCACCCAGTACGGCCAGCGGCTCGCCGGCAAGGTGATCATCGACCCGACCAACCCGGTCGGACCGGACGGCGCCGGCGGCTACCGCAAGGTCATCGGCGAGCAG
>DAITAE010000636.1:0-2732 GCA_036824445.1 Streptosporangiaceae bacterium
TGTACCACTCGGCCTCGACCTCGGGCCCCTCGGCGATCTCGTAGCCCATCGCGACGAAGACGTCGGCCAGCCGGTCGGACAGCGTGGTCACCGGGTGCCGCGCGCCCTGGCCGACCCGGTCCCAGGGCAGCGTGACGTCCACCGTCTCCTCGGCCAGGGCCCGCTGGTCGCGGTCGGCCTCCAGCTCTTCCTGCCGCGCGGCCAGAGCCTGGGCGACCTCGCGCCGCGCGGCCCCGACTCGCTTGCCGGCCTCCGCGCGCGCCTGCGGGGGCAGCGCGCCGATCTCCGCGTTGGCCAGGGCGAGCGGCGAGCGGTCCCCGGCGTGCGCGAGCCGGGCCGTCTTGAGTTCATCCAGGTTGCCGGCGGCTGCGATGGCGGCGAGCGCCGCGTCCCGCATCCCGGCCACCTCATCGGGTGACAGCACGGCCACCTCCACCGGGTCGTACTGCTTGTTCGGTGCGGACATCGGGTCCTGCTTTCCTGCGGGCACGAGGGCCGGGCAACTGTTCTGCGGCGGCCCGGCGGTTCATTTGCACAACGTCTGGCGCGTGGGACTGACCCGGACGGCGCCGCCATGCGGGAGCGCCGGTGATCCGCTGGGCCGGAGCCCGCCGCGCTACCCGAAGTCGGGCAGGCCGGCGGGCATGGTAAATCGGAACTCAGCGCCGCCGCCGGGGGCCCGCCGGACGGTGATGGTCCCACCATGCGCCTCGACCAGTCCCTTGACGATGTACAGGCCGAGCCCGGCGCCACTGCGGCGCTTGGCACGCCAGAACTGGCGGAAGATCCTCGGCACGAGCTCGGGGGAGATGCCGTCCCCTTCGTCGCGGACCGAGACCGCGACGCCTGGCACGCCGGCCGGGCGCGGGCCGCGCAAGCCGGGGGCCGCACCCACATGGCCAGGGGCGCGGGAGGCTACGGTTGTGACCGGCTCTACCACAATCGTCACGGTACCAGCACCGTGCCGGATCGCGTTCTCCACCAGATTCCCGAGTATCTGGTCCACCTTGTCGGCATCCAGCCAGGTCTCGGGGAGTTCCCCGGTGACCACCACCTGGAATCGTTCCGCCGGTTCCCCGGCCGCGACCCGCCCGGCGACGATCTTTCCGACCTGCTCGGGGATGCTGACCAGCTGGCGGTGGATCTCCATCCGCCCCGACTCGATGCGGGACACGTCCAGCAGCTCGGTGATAAGCCGGGTGACCCGGTCCGCGTCGGCATTGACGGTCTCCAGCATGACCCGCTTCTGGTCGTCGGTGAACCGTGTCCACTTGGCCAGCAGCGTCGCCGTGAACCCCTTGACGCTTGTCAGGGGCGACCGCAGCTCGTGCGCGACTGTGCTGACCAGGTCGGCGCGGCCGCGCTCCAGCCTTGCCCGCTGCTGGGCTCCGCGCAGGCTTATCACGAGACGCTGTAGCGGGCCCGGGCCAGTGGGCTGCGGCGCTCCTGGTGCCCCAAGGCGAGAGCCGCGTACGTAACCCACAGTGACCAGAAGCTCAGTCCCATCGGGCAGGTAGAGCGACATCTCCGGATGGCGGGTCCGGGTGGGCAGGCCCTGGTAGGGGTCGGCGGACATCCACCAGCAACGGCCGTCGGCGTCCCGCAACGGCAGCGCCTGCCGCACGTCCGTCCCGAGCACGTCAGCGGCGGAGATGCCGGTCAGCCGCGCCGCGGCCCGGTTGAAGACGCACACCCGCCCAGCGTGATCGGCGATGACCAGGCCGTCCGGCAGCTCGTCGGGGCCCATGTGCCCGCCGACGGGGGCGAGGGCCGCAGCGGGCACGCTCGCCAGGTCCGCCATCGGCTCGCCCGGGCTCAGCCCCTCCACGCCTGCACTGCCTCCATCGTCTCGACCTTGCCTTGACCAGAAGAGACCCGGCAATTCGCCTGCCGGGCCCCTGCCCCGCCCCGCGCCGTGCCGGAGGCGCGCCAGGAAGCAGAGCCAGCGCCCCATGTCCTGGGGCCTCTCAATGACGCAACGTGATCAGACTCTAGCGTGTTGCGGAAGCGGAAGGGCAGCCCCCCTGCCCTCATTGTCACCGCTGGACCCGGTCAGAAGGTGCCCGGCTCGCCCGGCTGGCATGGGCGGAGGCATAGAGGCACACCGCGGCGGCGGCGGCCAGATTGAGGCTCTCCGCCTTCCCGTAGATGGGGACGGCGACCACGTCGTCGGCGAGAGCCAGTACGTCGGCCGGCAGCCCCCAGGCCTCGTTCCCGAACAGCCAGGCGGTGGGGGGATCGAGCGGCCCTCCCGGCTGCCCCGGCCCGCCTGGCAGGGCCTCGTCCAGGGACCGGCCGGCCCGGCCGTCTGCCGCCACGATCCGCAGCCCGGCCGCCCGCATCGCATTCACCGCCTCCGCCACCGGTGCATCCGCCACGAGCGGCAGGTGAAAGATGCTCCCAGCGGTGGCGCGGACGCACTTGCTGTTGTAGGGATCCACCGAGGCGTCTGAGAAGATCACGCCGTCCGCGCCCGCCGCGTCCGCCGTGCGCAGCACGGTGCCGGCGTTGCCCGGGTCGCGGACGTTGACCAGGACCGCCACCAGCCGCGGCGCTGCGGCGGCCAGGCGGGCCAGCGGGACGTCCACGTACCGGCAGACCGCGAGCACTCCCTGCGGGGTGATGGTCTGTGCGAGCCCGGCCATCACCTCGCCGCTGACGGCCTGGACGTCCGCCCCCTGCCGGGCCGCCTCGTCGGCGAGCTCGGCGTACCGGGCGCGGGCGGCGGCGGT
>DAITAE010000113.1:0-5233 GCA_036824445.1 Streptosporangiaceae bacterium
GCGTCGAGCAGCTTGGTCTTGCCGTGGTCGACATGGCCCATGACCGTCACCACCGGCGGGCGCGGCTTCAGCTCGGCGTCCCCGCCCTCGTCCTCACCGAACTCGATGTGGAAGGACTCCAGCAGCTCCCGGTCCTCCTCCTCGGGGGAGACGACCTGGACGTTGTAGTTGAGCTCGGCGCCGAGCAGCTGCAGGGTCTCGTCGTTGACCGACTGGGTGGCGGTCACCATCTCGCCGAGGTGGAACAGCACCTGAACGAGCGAGGCGGGGTTCACCCCGATCTTGTCGGCGAAATCACTCAGCGACGCACCGCGGGACAGCCGGATGACCTGGCCGTTCCCGCGCGGGATCTGGACGCCGCCGATCGACGGCGCCTGCATGTTGTCGAACTCCTGGCGCCGCTGCTTGCGCGACTTGCGGCCGCGCGAAGGACGGCCGCCGGGACGCCCGAACGCGCCCTGCGTGCCGCTGCGGCCGCGTCCGCCGCCGGGGCGGCCGCCGCCGCCCACACCGGGCCGCGGGCCGCCAGGGCCGCCACGCGGGCCACCGCCCGCACCAGGACCACCGCGGGACCCGCCGGGACGGGGCCCGGCACCCACGCCGCCGGGGCCGCCGCGGCCGGGGCCGCCGGGGGCACCAGGGCCACCACGTCCGGGGACCGGGCGCGGCGGCATGCTGTTCGGGCTCGGCCGGGGGCCGCCCGGCCGCGGGCCACCGGGCCGCTGCATGTCGGCCGGGCTGGGGCGGCCAGGGGCTGCGCCGCCGGGCCGCGGGCTGCCCGGCCGGCCGGCCGCGGGCCCGCCACCGGGCGCCGCCGGGCCTGCCTGGCCGGGGCGGGCTGGCGCCCCGCGCGGGGCGAGACCCATGCCGGTCGCGGTCTGGCTGTAGGGGTTGTTGCCGGGCCGCGGGCCGGTGCGCGGCGCGGGCCGCGCACCGGGTCGAGGCGCGCCGGGACGGGGAGTGGCCGACGGCGGGCTGCCCGGCCCGCTGGGTCCCGGCCGCGGGCCGGGGCGAGGGGCCGCGGGCCCGCGCTGGGCGGGCGGGGACGCCGGGCCGGCCGACGGCGCATCGGAGAATGGCACGGGCGCCGGGCCGGCGGCCGGTTCCTGGGCGGGTGCCTGGGTAACCTCGGCCGGGCCGGCTGCGCCAGCTGACGCCGCGGCTGCTGGGGACGCTGCGGCGGCGCCATCGGCCGCGGCGGCATCCACCGGGCCGGCGGGCGCCTTCCGGGCGCCGTTCTGCCCGTCTGCGGCCGCCGGTGCCGCCGCCTTCTTGGCCTGTACCTGTTTCGGCGCCTCCGCCGAGAACGCTTCCTTGAGCCTGCGGACGACCGGCGCCTCGATCGTGGAGGACGCCGATCGCACGAATTCGCCCATTTCCTGGAGCTTGGCCATCACGGCCTTGCTCTCGACGCCGAACTCCTTCGCGAGTTCGTATACCCGGACCTTCGCCACTGCGCTCCCTTACTCGGTCCGGCTGATCCGGACCCTCGTGGCGCCGGCCCGGGCAGCGCGTGCTCCGGCCGGCGTCAGACTCTGCTGTTCATCGCCGCGTTCTCATCAGGCGCTCATCACGATCGGATCCTGCTTTCCCGGCAATGCCGTTCTTGTCGCTGCCCTGGCTGGCCGACCCGGGCAGTCCTGCCCCGGGCGCCCCGCACCGCTGCGCCAGATACTCTCCGAGCGCGCCGGTGGCCAGCGGTCCCGGCAGGCGCAACGCGCGGGCAAACGCCCGCCGCCGCTCCGCCTGCTCGAAGCATTTCTGGCTGAGATGCAGGTATGCGCCCCGGCCAGGCAACCGCGCCTGGGGATCGGGGACGAGCTCGCCGCCCCGGGCCACCACGCGCAGCAGATCGGGCTTGGCTCCGCGGGCCCGGCATCCGACGCACGTCCGGACCGCAGGTACGGGCGGGGTCGGCCGCAGGGACCGCACAACCATTCCGGACGTAAGCTTACCGCGCCGGGGCATCGGTGACGCCGCGACTACTAGGTGGAACGCGCCGCTCGCCGCCGGTGTTCCCCGCCGCGTCCCCGCCGACCGCCTCGGTATCGGGCCGGATATCGATCTTCCAGCCGGTCAGACGGTGGGCGAGCCGGGCGTTCTGCCCTTCCTTCCCGATCGCCAGCGAGAGCTGGTAGTCCGGCACGATCACCTTTGCCACCCTCGCCTGGGCGTCCACGATGTCCACTCGCGCCACCCTGGCCGGTGACAGCGCGTTGGCGACGAACTCGGCCGAATCGTCCGAATAGTCCACAATGTCGATTTTCTCACCGTGCAGCTCGGTCATCACGTTCCGGACCCGGCTGCCCATCGGCCCGATGCAGGCGCCCTTGGCGTTGACACCGGGCTGGTGCGAGGTCACCGCGATCTTCGTGCGGTGGCCGGCCTCACGGGCGATGGCGACGATGTCCACCGCGCCGGAGGCGATCTCGGGTACCTCCAGCGCGAACAGCTTCTTCACCAGGTTGGGATGGGTCCGTGACAAGGTGACCGACGGCCCACGGTAGCCCTTGTGCACCCGCAGCACGTAGCAGCGCAGCCGTTCGCCGTGCACGTACCGCTCGCCCGGCACCTGCTCGGTCGGGGGCAGGATGGCCTCGATCTTGCCCAGATCGACCAGCACCGCACGCGGGTCCTTGCCCTGCTGGATGACCCCGGCCACGATGTCGCCCTCGCGCCCGGCGTACTCACCGAAGGTGAGCTCGTCCTCGGCGTCCCGGAGCCGCTGCAGGATCACCTGCCGGGCGGTAGTCGCCGCGATCCGGCCGAAGCCGTCCGGCGTGTCGTCATACTCCCGCAGCACCTCGCCGTTCTCGCCGGTCTCCGCCGCCCAGACCGTCACGTGCCCGGTGCGCCGGTCCACCTCGACTCGTGCCGTCGGTGACGCCTCCCCGGAGCGGTGGTAGGCAACCAGCAGCGCATCCTCGATGGCCTTGATGGCCAGCTCCATCGAGATGTCCTTCTCGCTCTCCAGGCTCCGCAGGACACCCAGGTCAATGTCCATCGGCCCTCCCCCCTGTCCGCGGGCCAGTGGCCGCGCCCGCCGGTGCAGCGTCCTGGCCGCCGGGCTCCGCCGCGGGCCGTCCGAACTCCACCTGCACCTGGCCCGGGCCCAGTTCCGCGTAACTGAACTCGCGATGCTCGCCGTCGATCTCCAGGGTGACCCCGTTGTCACCGGCGACGATCACCCGGCCCTCGGCGTGCCCGGCCGGCCCTGCGGCACGCTCGGCCAGCCCTCCAGCCTGCTTGGGGGACGAAGGCTCCGGAGCGCTGGGCCCGCTCGCCGGTACCCGCACCAGCCTGCCCACGGCACGGCGCCAGTGCCGCGGCTGCGTCAGCGGGCGGTCCACGCCCGGTGAGGACACCTCCAGCGTGTAGGGCGCCTCCCCCATCGCCCCCGTGTCGTCCAGTCGCGCGGACGCTTCACGGCTGACCAGCGCGATGTTGTCCAGGTCCACGCCTCCGTCGGCGTCCACGACCACGCGCAGCAGGCGGCGGCGCCCGGCCCTGCCAACCCGGACCGACTCCAGGTCCAGGCCAGCCGCCCGCACGACGGGTTCCAGCAGCCGCTCAATCACGGCCGGGTCGACGTCGCGGCGGCCACCCGGGCGTGGCGGGCCCGACGGCCCGGTGCCACCGCGGGCGCGGTCCGGACGTGACGATCCGTGACGGGAGTCAGTGCGCACCACGACCTCCTCGTCCGCGACCTGTGCCGTTTGCCTGCCTTGTTCTAGCGTATCCGGACCACGCGCCGTATTGCCCGTCCGCGCCGGGCGCCGACACGCTGTGATCGTCCTGGGCAGCGGACCGTCATGGCGCGATGGCCGACGGTGGTCGGCGGCCCATGGCATGCTGAGATGCCCGCACCGTCGGTCACGGCGCGGTGCGCGACCGTGGCGGCTGGGACAGGCGAGCGGGAAAGCAACGAGCGGGACGGCAGGAGGCCAGGTGGCGCGGGAGGCGACACGGCGTGGCGTGCTCGCCGCAGCGGTGTCGCTGCCTCTGGTCGCCACCGGCTGCCGGGGCGTCGGCGGGCTGGGCACTCCGCCATCGCCGCTCCCCGATGTCGCCATCCTGCGCAACGCCATCGACGCGGAGACCCTCATGATCGCGCGGTACGGCGCGGTCATGACGACGGTGCCAGCCCTGGCGGACTCGCTGCGCCCGCTGGTCCGTCAGCACCGCGAACACCTGGCGACACTGCGGGCACGGCTGATCGAGCCGCGGCCCAGCACTCGGCCGGAGCACCCGCCCTCCGCGCGCGCCTCCCCGGCCGGGACGCACGTGCCCGGCACTCCCGCCGCCGCGCGTGCCTACCTCCGGCGCGCCGAGCAGGCCGCCGCGCAGACGCTGCTGAGCAAGCTCACGGCCGCCCCGCCCTCCCTCGCTCAGCTGCTCGCCAGCATCGCGGCCTCCGAGGCCTCCCATGCGCTGTTGCTCGAACCGGGCCGGCCGGACGGATGAGCGCCTCCCCCTCTCCACCTGCGGCTGAGGCTGCGCGCCATGGGGCTGGGCTGCTGGCGGGACGGCCGCCCGCCCGGGCCGCGGCCGTCAGGGCGCTGCAGACGGCGCTGGCAGCCGAGCACGCGGCGGTCTACGGGTACGGCATCGCCGGGGCACATCTGGGCGGGGCCAGGCGGCATGCCGCAACGCGGGATTGGACGGCGCATCAAGCCGCGCGGGACACCCTGGCCGCCATGATCACCGCCCTTGGGGCCCAGCCGGTGCAGGCGGCCACCGCCTACCGGCTTCCGTTCCCGGTTCACACCAGGGCGGCCGCCGTCATGCTGGCGGCGTACCTCGAGGACCGGGTGGCGGCCGCCTACCTCGGCCTGGTCGCGCTCCGCGACGCCGGGCTGCGGATGTTCGGGGCGCGGGCCGTGCGGTCCGCCGCGCTGCGGGCTGTCGGCTGGCGCCGCCGGTCGCTCGCCTTCCCCGGACTGGAGCTGCCCGCGCCGCGCCCGGTCCGTTCCGCCCCGGGCGCCAGCAAGCCCGCCGCGGGCTCGTCATCCCCCGCCCGGGCGTCGCCGTCCGCGCCACCGACCGGGCAGGCGGGGGGTTAAGGCAGACCGCTGACGCATGCCCCTGCCGGCAGACCGCTTGCGGGCACGGACGCCACAAGCCATGGCGCTTACCTCAGTGGCTCCGGCAGCGGCTCGGTGTGCAGCACGGTCAGCCGGGACACCGCCCGGGTGAGCGCGACGTAGAGGCGGTGCAGGCCGCGGGGCTGCGC
>DAITAE010000113.1:5333-10277 GCA_036824445.1 Streptosporangiaceae bacterium
GGGACACCGCCCGGGTGAGCGCGACGTAGAGGCGGTGCAGGCCGCGGGGCTGCGCCGCGATCCGGGCAGGCTCGATCACGATCACATCGTCGAACTCGAGCCCTTTGGCCAGGGTGACAGGCACCAGCGTGAGCCGCTCGTCCGCGTTCGCGCCGTTCAGCACGTGATGGCCGACGCCCGCGGAGCTGAGCATCCGGTGCAGCGCCGGGACCTGCTCGTCCGAGGCGATCACCGCGGCCGAACCGGGCTGGGCGAGGGCCTGCGCACACGCCGTGGCGAACAGCCCGGGCAGCGCCCTGGTCCTGACCGGGCTGACCGTCAGCGCCCCGGGGTCCTGCCGCAACGAACGGGCGGGCGCCAGACTCGGCGCCAGGGCTGGCAGGAGCGTGCTGGCGTAGTCGAGGATCTGCCGCGGTACCCGGTAGCCGGTGTCAAGGACCTGGCGGCCGGCCTCCGGCTTGCCGAGGTGGGCGAGCAGTTGCGGCCAGCTCGCGGCCGCCGCCGGGGCCGTCGCCTGCGCGAGGTCGCCGAGCACGGTGACCGACCCGGTCGCGCAACGGCGGCCGACCGCCCGGCACTCCATGGGCGACAGGTCCTGCGCCTCGTCCACGACGACGTGGGCCAGGCTGGGAGTCCGCTCGATGAGGTCGCTGGCCTCGTCGATGAGCACCGCGTCGGCGGTGGTCCAGCGCGCGGTGCGCGGCCCGCGGGGCGCTGGGTCCCAGCGGATCGCCGCCTGCTCGGACGGATCAAGGACGCCGTCCGCGGCGCTGGCGAGCAGGGCCGGATCGGAGAGCAGCCGCATGACGAGGCGGACCGGATCGGCGGTTGGCCAGGCCGCGTCGACCGCCGCGCGGACCTGCCGGGTCCGCCGCACCGCCTCGTGGGTCCGGTCATCGGTGGCCTCTCCGGCCGCCTCCATCCGGGTGAGGATCACATGCGCGATGCGGTGGCTGAGCATGGTGCGGCCGGCGCCATAGCGAACGCCGCGCTCACGCAGCTCGGCCATCAGCTCCGCGATCTCGTGCCCGGGTACCCGCCACCGCCACGACCCGCGGGTGAGGACCAGGGCCTCGGCGGGCTCGCTTAGCCCCGCCCACAGCGCGCGTCGCAGCACCTCAGCCATGCGTGCGTCGCCCTTGACCCGCGCGGCGAGCCCCGAGTCGGTAGCCCGGACCGGGACGGTGGCGACCAGGTCGGGGACGGTCTGCTGTGCCACATCGGCCTCACCGAGTGCGGGCAGGACGTTGCGGATGTAGGACAGGAACGCCCGGTTCGGGCCGATCACGAGCACGCCGCCACGCAGCATCCGGTCCGGGTAGGCGTAGAGCAGGTAGGCCACCCGGTGCAGCCCGACCGCGGTCTTCCCGGTTCCCGGCGCGCCCTGCACACTGAGGCTCTGGTCGGCATCTGCGCGGACGATGTCGTCCTGGTCCGGCTGGATGGTCGCCACGATGTCGCGCATCGGGCCCGACCTCGGCCGTTCAATCTCCTCGATGAGGATGCGGCTGACCGGCGCCCCCCCGCCGGGGCGGTCGGCCTGGCCGGGCCCGGTGAACTCCTCGTCCTCATAGGCGGTGAGCTCATCCCCGGCGAACCCGAACCGCCGCCGCCGCGTCAGGCCCATGGGGTCGGCCGCGCTGGCACGGTAGAAGGGCCGGGACACTGGCGCCCGCCAGTCGACGATGACGGGGTGGCCCTCGCGGTCGTGGATGTGTCGCCGGCCGATGTGCAGTTGCTCGCCCGGCAGCGCCCGCCCGGGCTGGGCCGCCCCGCCGCCCAGGCGGTCGTCGCCCGCCGACGCAGGGTGGCCGGCGTCCGCCGGGAAATCCCCGGCATGCTTAACGGCGGTGCCCGCGTAATCAAGCCGCCCAAAGAACAGTGGTACGCCGGGGATGTCGCGCAGGGCTTGCGCCCTGCGGTACAGGTCGGCCTTGAGGTATTCCTCCGATACCGGATCCCCCGCCATCGCGCGCAGCCCCAGCACGTCCTCGCGCATCAGCCGCAGGAACTCGCGGGAGCGGCGGAGGTGGTCGCGCTCGGCGGCGAGCACCGGGTCGGGCTGGTCGCTGGGCGGCGGGGCGGCGTCACCGGCCCCGCTGGCCGGGGGCATGCGTCATCACCTCGGTCGGGGATGCGGCACAAGAGCCAGCAGCCTAGCAAGTCCCCGCGAGATGGTCATTCGGATTTCCGCCGACCTGGAGGAGGAGGTGGTCATTCGATTTCCGCCGCCCGGAAGGAGCGGTGGACGTTCGGATTTGGCCGCCTGGAAGGAGCGGTGATCGTTCGGATTGGCCCCCGGAGGGAGAGGTAGTCGTTCCGATTTCCACCGTCTACAGCGGGACGGTGGTCATTGAATTTCTTCCGCTTGAAGGAGAGGCCGTCATTCAGCTTCCTCCGGCCTGGAGGGGACCGGCGCGGACACGGGCCCCACGCTGGCCGTGGCCCCGCCGTGGTCGCGAACCGCCTGGGGACGATCACCACCTGGGATAGATATCCAACAACTTCAACGGTGGCCAGTACGTGCTGTACGCGGTCGCGGCGGCGGTGATCGGCGGCACCAGCCTGTTCGGCGGCCGCGGGAAGATGACCGGCGCGGTGCTTGGCGGGCTTGTGGTTGGCGTCAGCTACAACGGGCTGTTCCTGCTGGCCTCGGGCCCGCTCAGAACGTGTGGACCGCCGCGGTCCTGCTCGCTGCGGTGGCCGTTGATGCCCTGGCCCGCCGGGGAAGCACGTCCCATCCCGCTGAGCTGAGCTACCGGTCTCCCCCGCGGACCTCTGCCCGGGTCGTTACCTGGCGGCGTCGTGGTGAGCGGGCGTGACGACGTACTGGCGCAGGCACAGGTCGAGGAACGTCACCGGGCCGCGCGGGCCTGGCACATGGTCGACGTTGATGCCGGTCTCCGGCACGCCGCGGAGCTTGAACCCGTCGAGCAGCCGGGTGCTGGCGTTCCAGAACGCGCCGGTCCCGGTGTAGGCGGCCAGAAACGCCTGCGCCGCCGGGGCGTCGGCGGTCACGACGCTCGCCGCCAGCCCGGAGGTCTGCTCGGTGGCGACCCTCGCGGCCTGGGCCGGGCCCGCGGCCGGGGCCACGGTCACCGTTGTCTCGTGGCCCTCATCGAGCGCCCATTCGTGGCCGAGCGGGTGGGCGTGGGGAGGCAGGGACGCGGCGACGCCGCAGGCCCCCAGCGCCTCCAGCGCCACCGGCAGGAGGGCGTCCCAGGCGGCCTCGTGCACGAGGAGCAGGTTGAGGCGGTTGCACACCCCGAGCCGGTCCAGGCTGCCGGTGATGATCCGGGCCGCCATGGCGGGATCGGCGGCGGCGTCCAGGTACAGCACCCCGCCGCCGTCGGCGTGAGCGAGGGTGCGCACGCCGTGGCGGGCGGCCTCCGCCGCCAGGGCGCGGGTGGTTTCGCCGCTGCCGCGCAAGATCACCAGCGGGATGAGCCCGGGCCTGCGGACCAGTTCGGTGGCGGCTTCCCGGTCGGCGGAACGGACGAGTTGCAGCGCACCCTGGTCCAGCCCGGCGGCCTCCACCGCGGGCGTGATGACGTGGTCGAAGAGTGCCTCCGCCGACCGCAGCGCCGCGCCCCCCGTGCGCAGGACCCCGGCGTTACGCGATTTCAGCAGCTGGGAGGCCACGTCCACGGTCACGTTCGGGCGGGCCTCGTAGTTGGCGCCGATCACCCCCACCGGCACCCGGCGCTCGGTCAGCCGCAGCCCGCCCGGGGCCCCCCGCTCATCCGGCTCGCCCGGCAGGTCACGAACCGGCACCTCGGCGGGCGGGAACGGGGCGTCGGCGAGCAGCCCGATCTGGCGGGCCATCTCCGCGATCCTGGCCCCGTCCAGCCGGAGCCGGTCCAGCAGGCCCTTGCCCAGCCCGGCTTCCTCGCCACTGGCGACGTCGGCCGCGTTGGCGGCCAGCACATCGCCCGCCGCCTCGCCGAGCAGCGTGGCCATGCCCCGCAGGGCTTCGTCGATGGCCTCATCCCGCGCGCCGGGCAGGCTCCGCGCCCCGTCCCTGGCCGCCTCAGCGCAGGCGGTCACCGCCTTGGCCACGTCGGACACAGGTTCCCCTTCTCCTGCCTCGGGCCGACCTAGAACAGGACGGAGGCGAAGGTGGCGGTGTCCGTGAAACCCACCCGGCGGTAGGCGGCGCGGGCCGGGCGGTTGAAGTCGTTGACATACAACGACACCACCGGCGCGACGTTGCGCAGGGCCTCCTCGACCACCGCGGCCATCCCCGCCTCGGCCAGCCCGCGGCCGCGCAGCTCGGGCCGGACCCAGACCCCTTGCACCTGGCAGGCGAGCGGGGTTACGGACCCGATCTCAGCCTTGAACACCACCTGGCCGTCCTCGATCCGGGCGAACGCGCGGCCAAGCCCGATCAGCTCGTTCACCCGGGCCCGGTAGGCGCTCCCGCCGTCGGCCCCCACCGGGGAGACGCCGACCTCCTCGGTGAACATCGCCACCGACGCGGGCAGCAGGATGTCCAGCTCGTCGGGGCGGACGCGGCGTACCCGCGCGTCGGGCACCACCTGCGGCGGCCCGGAGATGGTCATCACGGGTTGCGTGGGCCTGATCTCGCGTGGCCGTCCCCAGGACGGCCGGAGCATCTCCCACAGGCTCAAAACGTCCTGCGCCGGCCCCACGATCGACGAGCAGCGGCGGCCCAGCAACCGGGCCCGGCCAGCGAAGGCCGTGATCGCGGGCGGCGTGGCGGCGACCGGGACCAGGTTGGCGCCCGCATAGCACAGCGACCCAAGCCGCCCCCCTGACTGGTAACCCCAGAGCTGCCCGCCGAGCCGCGCCGGGTCCAGCCCGGCCTCGCGCACCCGGGAACTGATGAAGACGTTGACCACCGGGTCCCGGTCGCACAATTCGATGACTTCGTCGCGATCGCGATTGTCGAGCAGGCGCAGCGCCGGCGACCGCCACGTCTTG
>DAITAE010000114.1:0-10276 GCA_036824445.1 Streptosporangiaceae bacterium
CAGCTTCGTGCCACGGCCCGCACTTCGCCGACGAACAGGCCCGGCTGCTCCCACGCCGCGAAGTGACCGCCGCGGGCGGGCTCGTTCCAGTACACGATGTTGGTGAAGCGGCGCTGCGCCCAGCGGCGGGAAGGCCGCGGTACTTCCTTGGGGAAGACGCTGCATCCGGCCGGGACGGCGATCGTGTCGCTCGTAGCGGCGGTGAACCACTCGGTGACCTGGGCAATGCTCTCCCAGTACAACCGGGCCGAGGAGGCGCCGGTGCGGGTCAGCCAGTACAAGGTGATGTTGTCCAGCACCTGATCGGCGCCGAGCACCTGGCCGAGATCACCGGCGTGGTCGGTCCAGGTCCAGATCTTCTCCACGATCCAGGCGCACAGCCCGGCGGGTGAGTCGGTCAGCGAGTAGCCGATCGTCTGTGGCCGGGTGCCCTGCTCGGCGGAGTAGCCCGATCCGGTGCGGCTTCGCTCGCCGAGGTCGGCCAGCGCGGCGCGCTCGCGGTCGGTGAGGTCGCCCGCGTCGCGGTCGGGTGGCGCCAGCGGCGGCACGAGGTGGATGCCCAGCAGCCGGCCGGGGTGCTGCAGCGCCAGGCTGGTTGACACGCTGGTGCCCCAGTCGCTGCCCTCGGCGAGGAATCGCTGGTAGCCCAGCCGGGTCATCAGCTCCGCCCAGGCGCGGGCGATGCGGTGAACGTCCCAGCCGGTGGTCGCCGGCTTGCCGCTGAACCCGTAGCCGGGCAGCGACGGCACCACCACATGGAACGCGTCGGCCACATCACCGCCATGTGCCGGCGGGTCGGCCAGCGGGCCGAGGACCCGCTCGAACTCAAGGAATGACCCAGGCCAGCCATGCGTCATGATCAGCGGCAGCGCGCCCGGGTGCGGCGAGCGAACGTGCAGGAAGTGCACGTCCAGGCCATCGATCCTGGTCGTGAACTGCGGGATCTGGTTCAGGCGGGCCTCGGTGGCACGCCAGTCGTAACGGCCGGCCCAGTAACCGCACAGGTCCTGCGCATAGTCCAGCGGCACGCCCTGCGACCAGTCACCAACCGGCTCGTGCTCGGGCCAGCGCGTCCGCCGGAGCCGGTCCCGCAGGTCATCCAGCGCCGCCCCGTCTGCGGCGATCACGAACGGCTCGATCCGGTCCGCCATTCCCGCATCATCGCAACCGGCCGCATGAGGATATCCCCCGGGTGAGGACGGATGGTAGCCGCATTCCGCGCGGCATGCCCGCTCCGTAGCGTGATGTTGCAGGTGGCAGGCACCCCCATGTCTGCCGGCCTGAGTCCGCGGGACCTTCCCGCGGTCCCACCTCACCGGTCAACCCGTTAGGCGAGGGCACAATGCGCCATTCGTTCAGTTCCGTCCTGCCCGAAAGCCGTGACGCCCGCGCCGGGCAGGCCGTCGCGCTGCGCGAGGTCACCAAGGTGTACCGGCCCGGCGGCGGCGCGGTGACCGCCCTGAACCGGGTCACGCTCGGCTTCGAGGCGGGGACGTTCACGGCCGTGATGGGGCCGTCCGGCTCGGGCAAGAGCACACTCCTGCAGTGCGCGGCCGGGCTGGACAGGCCCACCTCGGGCGAGGTGTGGCTGGCCGGGCAGGAACTCAGCCGGCTCAGCGAGGCCGGCCTTACCGTGCTGCGGCGGAACCGGATCGGGTTCGTGTTCCAGTCCTTCAACCTGCTGCCCGCGCTGACCGCCGAGCTGAACGTCGCGCTGCCGCTGCGGCTGGCCGGACGGCGGCCATCCCGGCAGGAGATCAGGCGCGTGCTCGGCTCGGTCGGTCTCGCCGACCGGGCCGGCCACCGGCCATCCCAGCTGTCGGGCGGGCAGCAGCAGCGGGTCGCCATCGCCCGCGCGCTGGTCACCAGGCCGGAGGTGGTCTTCGCCGACGAGCCGACCGGGATGCTGGACTCGGCGAGCGGACGGGAGGTCCTGAGCTTGCTGCGCGGCCTGGTCGACGGGCATGGGCAGACCGTCATCATGGTCACCCACGACCCGGTGTCGGCGAGTCATGCCAGCCGCGTGGTCTTCCTCGCCGACGGCCAGGTCGCGGGCGAGCTGTACGGTCCCACGCCGCAGTCGGTCGCCGCCCGGATGACCGATCTCGGTGCAAGGAGCACCGGGTCATGACGGGGCTCGCCTGGCAGACGGCCCGGGCCCGCGCCACCGGCCTGGCTGGCAGCTTTATCGCGCTGGCCCTGGGCGTCGCCCTGCTCGCCGCGATGGCACTGACCCTGGCCAGCACCACCGGCGCGGCCCGCCAGCCGCGCTGGTTCGCCCGCAGCGGTGTGGTTGTCGCCGGTACCGACACCGTCTCGGTCACCACCGGTTCCGGCGACGACCGCGAGACGGAGGCGGTCACCACCGCCCAGGCCCGTGCGGTCCCCCGCAGCCTCGCCGCGCGGCTGACCCGGCTGGGCGCGGCAACGGTGGTCGACTACGCCGGGTACGCATCCGCCCGTGGCGCACCCGGTGACACTGTGCACCCCTGGGCGGCGGCTGCCATGCACGGCTACTCCTGGGTCTCCGGTGGCCCGCCCACCCGGCCCGGCCAGATCGTGCTCACCGCCCCCACCCGGCGTGAGCCGGGGGACACGGTCGTGCTGCAAACCGCCGACGGGGCGCACGGGTTCACGGTCAGCGGCGTGATGCGCACCAGCGCGCAGGCCGCGTTCTACGCGACCGACGCCGTCGCCGCCCGGCTCGCCGGCGGCCGGATCGACGCGGTCGCGCTTACCGGCCCGCCGGGACAGCCCGTCGCGGCGCTGGCCGCCCGGGTACGGACGGCCGCCCGCGGCCAGCCGGTCCGGGTACTGACCGGCGACCACCGGCGCGACGCCGAGCCCGATCCGGGCGCGGGGCTCTTCGCCGTGGCGGCATCCCTGCTCGGCACCACCAGCGGGCTTGCCGGGTTCGTCTCCGTCTTCGTGGTGGCCAGCACGTTCGCCTACGCCGTGGCCGCCCGGCGCCGCGAGTTCGGCCTGCTGCGGACCGCGGGGGCGACCCCCCGCCAGATTCGCCGCCTGGTGCTCGGCGAGGCACTAGCCGTGGGAATCCCGGCATCCGCGGCCGGCGGCGCGCTCGGGATCGTGATCGCGCTCCCGTTCGCCCGCTGGCTGGCCCGGGCCGGGTTCGCCCCGGCCGGTTTCTCCGCGCACTTCATCTTGTGGCCGGTGGCCGCCGCGTTCGGCATCGGCCTCGCGATCGCGTTGATGGGCGCGTGGCTGGCTGCCCGCCGGGCTGGCCGGGTCCGCCCGGCCGAGGCGCTGCGGGAAGCGGCGGTCGACCGCAGGCCGATGAC
This sequence comes from Streptosporangiaceae bacterium, assembly GCA_036824445.1. GTDB lineage: Bacteria > Actinomycetota > Actinomycetes > Streptosporangiales > Streptosporangiaceae > UBA9676. Next base: position 3,303 of record DAITAE010000114.1, read on the forward strand.
GCTCAGCCGCTGGATCGTGGGCATCGCAGCGCTCGGCGGATCGGTGCCGCTGATCGGGATCTTCGCCACCACGCGCTCCGCCGACGCGGCCGGGCTGATCATGGTGGTCGCGATGCTGCTGATTCTCGGCTGCGCGATGCTCGCGCCGGTGCTGATACCGCCGCTGGCATGGCTGCTGACCATGCCGCTGGCCGCCGCCGGGGCCACCGGCATGCTGGCGCGGCACAGCGCGGTGGCCGCGGTACGGCGGACGGCTGCGACTGTGGCACCGATCCTGCTCACCGTCGGGTTTGCGGGGGCGATGCTGGCCGGGCTCGCCACGTTCAGCGGAACCGGCCAGGCCGCGGCCGCCAGCCGGATCACCGCGCCGACCATAGTAACGCCGCGTGATGGTGCGCCCGGGCTCGCGGACCCGACGGTCGCGGCGATCCGGGCGGTGCCCGGCGTCGCCGCCGCGGTCCCGGTCACCGACACGACCGTGTACGTGCGCTCCTCCGGCGAGCCGGAAGACTGGACCGGCGAGTACGTCAACGGGCCCGACGTCGCCCGCGTCCTTAACCTGCCGGTGGTGGCGGGCAGCCTCGCCGACCTCGTCGGCACCGGGACGGTGGCCGTGCCGGCCGGGAGCTGGCGCCTGGGCCAGATCGCGACGCTGTGGCTCGGTGATTCCACGCCGGTCCGGCTGCGGGTGGTCGCGGTGCTCGCCGACCAGATCGACCTGGAGCAGGCCGTGCTGCTGCCATCGGCGCTGCGCGCCGCGCACACCGCCGTGCCGCTGGCCAGCGCCGTGTACCTGGATCTGTCGCCCGGCGCGCGCCTCGCGGCCGTTAACGCCGCGGCGGCCGCGGGGGGCGGCGCGGTCGGCGCGACCAGCGACTACGTCACCGCCGCCAACGCCGAGAATGACCGGATCAACCGGCTGGCGGCGATCGCGGTACTCGGTCTGGCCCTGGCCTACACCATCATCGCCATCGCCAACACGCTCGTGATGGCCACCAGCGACCGGCGGCAGGAGCTGGCCACGCTCCGCCTGTCGGGCGCGACTCCGGGCCAGGTGCTGCGGATGATCGGGGTGGAGGCGTGCCTGGTGACCGGGATCGGGACGCTGCTCGCCGCCGCGGTCACCGCCGTTACCGTGACGGGCCTGCGGCACAGCCTGCTCGGCCTCGCGCCGTCGGTGCGGGTAGTCATTCCGTGGTTGCCGCTGGCCGGGATCGCGCTCGCCTGCCTGGCGATCGCGGTTCTCGCGAGCTTGATCCCGGCCGCGCTGGCGCTGCGTCGGCGGCCTGCCGAGCTGGCGGGGGTGCCGGAATAGGCCGGCCCCATGCCGAACCGGGGAAATGCCGTAGTTCTGCGGTATCCGGCGAGCTGCCGCCCGTCCTACCGTCGGCCCAGCACCGGTGAGCGGCCGGGAGCTGGAGCCCGCCGGCACCTGAGGAAAGAGAGGCAGCGATGGCTGGAAAGGCAGTGATCAGTCTCACCACCGGCATGGAAGACCCCGAGCAGGTGACCGTGGCGTTCCTGGTCGCGGTCGGCGCCGCCGAATCGGGCCGGCCGACCCTTATCTTCCAGGCCAAAGAGGCCGTCCGGCTGGCGCTGGACGGCGTGGCCGTCGGCGTCGCCTGCGACGGCTGCCCGCCCCTGCGCGACCTGCTCGTGCGCTATGAGAAGGCTGGCGGGCGGTACCTGGTCTGCCCGGTCTGCTTCAACGCCAAGCAGCTCGACAAGGGCAACCTGCTGGCCAACGCCGAGCTCGGCGGCAGCGTCCAGCTGTGGGAATGGATCGGCGACGACGGAGCAACCACCTTCAGCTACTGACGGGCGGGCGGACACGGATGGCGGCCACCAGGGCTGCCAGCCACGGTCACGGCGAGCGTGCGCCTCCGCTAATCCGTCACCCGGCACGGCTCCGATGGTCCGCCATCGCCGCAGCGTATCCATTCCGTTCTGGATGATCGGGTGGGTAGCCTTGCCCGGTGCGGCTGGGCGTGAACGTGCCTAACTTCGGACCGGGCACCGAACCGGGCGTGCTGCGCTGCTGGGCACAAACGGTGGAGGGCCTCGGCTTCGATCTGCTGATGATCTCCGACCACGTCGCGGTGACCCCCGACGTCGCCGAGCAGTATCCGGCGCCGTTCTACGAACCCTTCACCACGCTCGCCTGGCTGGCCGGCATCACCGGCCGGGTCCGGCTCGGGACGACCGTCTTGATCGTGCCGTACCGCCACCCATTGCTGATCGCCCGGATGGCCGCGAACCTCAACGACCTCAGTGGGGGGCGCCTGGTCCTCGGGGTGGGCGCCGGCTGGGCGGCGCAGGAGTTCGGCGCGCTCGGCGTCCCGTTCCGGCAGCGGGGGAAGCTGACCGACGATTACCTGCGGGCCGTCCGCGCGGCCTGGGCGGACGACGCAGACTACCGCGGTGGGCAGATACCGATATGGGTCGGCGGCAACAGCGATGCGGGCGTGCGCCGGGCGGTGAACTTGGGCGAGGCGTGGCATCCGCTGCGGTTCACCATGCCGTGGCTGCGCGAGGCGGTCGACCGGATGACGGCGCTCGCGGGCGAGCAGCGGCGGCCGGTGCCCGGCCTGGTGCCGCGCATCGCATTGCGGCTGGCCGAAGCGCCGGTCACCGGCCCTGGGCGTCTCGCCGGTGAGGGAACGATCGACCAGGTCCTCGACGACCTCGCGCAGCTGCGCCTGCTCGGCGCCGACACCGTCGTGCTCGATCCGTTCGGCGGTGATCCGGACGAAACGCGTCACCCGGAGGAGGCCTGGCAGGCGCTCGCGACCGTCCGGGCACGAACACGCCACCTGAGGGAGCAGCCATGACAACAGCGGTCACCGAGGCCGACCTGCCGCACCTGCGCCGCTGCGTCGAGCTGGCGGCGGAGGCCGTTGCGGCGGGCGACCATCCGTTCGGATCCGTGCTCGTCGCCGCGGATGGGACCGTCCTCGCCGAGGACCGGAACCGGGAGGTGACGGCGGGGGACGCGACGCGCCACCCGGAGTTCGCGCTGGCGCAATGGGCGGCGGCGAACATGGCCGCGCAGGAACGGGCCGCGGCGACCGTCTATACCTCGGGTGAGCACTGCCCGATGTGCGCCGCCGCCCACGGCTGGGTCGGGCTGGGGCGCATCGCGTATGCGACCTCGTCGCAGCAGCTGGGCGTCTGGCTCGCCGAGCTGGGAGTCAGCGCGGCCCCGGTCCTGCCGCTGGCGATCACGGAGGTGGTTCCCGGTCTCGTGGTGGCGGGCCCGGTCGCCGAGCTGGCGGAGCAGGTGCACGACCTGCACCGCAGGTTCCGCGCGGGCTAGCCGTACGGCGGAGCCGCCCGCAAGCTGACTCAGGGCGCGCCCGCTGACGTGGTCATCTACGACTCCGACCCGCGCCGCGACCTCAGCCAGCTGGACAGCCCGCGGGCGGTCATCCTGCGCGCCAGCTGAAGCACCGCCGGTCCTGACCGTCGGTCAGCCGCGCCAGCCCGTTCCAGCACAGGCCGACGGCGACGGGACGACCTAGTCCTCGGGGACCTCGGGGTGCAAGCTGGCCGGGTGTAGCCCTCGCCGATTCCTCCCGGAAGCCGGTCCTCCCGGGAACGGCCCGGGCGCCAGCGCGGAAGGGAGTTCAGCGTTGACCGCCAGACAACCGGAAGGCGCGGTTCTGACCGAGGACATGAAGCGGGTGGTCCGCGAGCAGCGGCTGGGGTTCGTGGCCACGGTGGGCCCGGACGGGACTCCCAGCCTGTCCCCCAAGGGGACGACCAGGGTCTGGGACGACGAGCACCTCGTGTTCGCCGACATCATGTCTCCGGGGACTGTTGCGAACCTGCGGGCCAACCCGGCCGTCGAGGTCAACGTCGTCGATCCCATCGCCCGGAAGGGCTACCGGTTCAAGGGAGAGGCCGCGGTCCTGGCCGAGGGCACGGTCTTCGACGAGGTCCTCGCCTTCTACGAGAACGGCACTCCGCCAATGCGCGATGCCCGCTCCCGGATCCGCAGCCTCGTCATGGTCAGGGTCGAGCGGGCCCTCCCGCTCGTCTCGCCGTCCTACGACCTCGGCCTCACCGAGGAAGAGATCAGCGCGACGTGGTGGGACCACTATGCGGGGCTCCGCAGCCGACGCCAGCACCATCCGGACCCGCCGTCCCGGTCATGACGCCCGGCGCCTCGTTGCCTGCCGGGTCGCGGATTGGCAGGCTGGAACATGGCTGACATCCGGGTCCACCACCTCAACTGCGCACATATCCGGAGCATCGTGCTGGGGGGCCTGCCGCTGGCCTGCCATGTGCTGCTGGTCGAGACTCCCGCATCCGGGCTGGTCCTGGTGGACACCGGTCTGGGGACCGCCGATTACGCCGCTATCAGCTCGCGGCTCGGGCGGGCGTTCGCCTACGGCTACGCCCGCCCGTCGATCAACCCGGCGCTGGCCGCCATCCGGCAGGTCGCGGCGCTCGGGTTCGACCCGCGCGACGTCCGGCACATCGTGCAGACCCACCTGGACCTCGATCATGTCGGCGGCCTGTCGGACTTCCCCTGGGCGGCCGTGCACGTCCACGAGGCAGAGCTTGCCGCCGCCACGGCCCGCAAGGGCGCCCGGGCGCGGGGGCGCTACCGGCCGCCCATGTGGGCGCACGGCCCCAAGTGGCAGACCTATTCCGAACAAGGCGAGCCGTGGTGCGGGTTCGGCGCGGTGCGCGTCCTCGCCGGGCTGCCCGAGCAGATCATCGCCATTCCCCTCTTCGGGCATACGCCGGGTCACTGCGGCATCGCCGTCCAAACCGCGCAGGGCTGGCTGCTCGACGCGGGAGACGCCTTCTACGACGCCCGCGAGGTGTACGGGCCCAGGCGCGCTTGTACCGCCCGGGTGCGCCTGTTCGAAGCCATCGTGACCACCAACCGGCCGCAGCGGATCGCCAACCAAGACCGGCTCCGCCGCCTCACTGCCGAGCGGCCCGACATCGAGGTGTTCAGCGCACACGACCCGACCGCACCGGCACTGCGCTAGCCCGCGCCCATCGCGCCCGCGGGAAGCCAACTGGAACCCGTCCGGCCGGCTCATCCCGCCGGGCATGGTCTTAGGCAGCAGTGCGTTTGACGGTCGTCGACCGGCCGAGCTGCCGGCCGTTTGAGTCATGCGCGGTCACCGCGAAGTAGGGTCCTTCGCTGTTCACGGAGATGATCGTCTCGAAGCCGGCCCGCCGCTGTGATCCGGCTGCCACCAGCGATGATGGGCTCCGGCCGGCGAGAACTTTCCACGTCTCGACCTCCGTCGCGCCGTTCCAGCTCACGTGGACGGCCGAGCCACGGGCCGGGTTGGGGCGCACGGCGACGGCAGGCTTGTCGGCGGGGTGCCCAGTCCAGCTGAATGTGAACGCGCGGTAGGACTGGTCGTTGAGCGGATACTGGCCGTCTAGGAGCAACTCGCCGTTGCCGGCGAACTCGGAGAAGTACGGCTGGGCGCCCCAGCCCACGAACGCTCGCCCATCCGGCAGCAGTTGCATGCTTCCCTGGTTATCGGCGAGCAGGCCGGCCGGGTGTGCGTACGCGTGTTTCAGCGTGACCCGCATGGCCGCGGTGTCCACGTGCAGCACCAGAGCCCGTGACGTGGGCTCCTCCGGCGGCGCGGAGGCGTTGTCGAAGACGGTGAGCAGATCCGGCGCGGGCATTTGCGCGTCGTGCTGCCAGGAGAAGGCAGCGCCTGGCCCCGCCTTGAAATCGGACTTCTTCCCGCCGAGCCGCCACCGGATCGCGCCGCTCCGGCGGGCGACCTTGTAGACGGTCCAGGTATTGCGGGACGAGATGAGCAGGTCGCCGTCGGGCGCGAGGGCGATGGAGTTGATGTGGAAGTAGTCGTACGGCGTAGCTGCCGTTCCCCCTCTCAGGGGTTGCTTCGACTCGGTGAGCTTCACATGGTCCATGCTGTCCCACTCGAAGAGCATCTTGCCGCTGGCGACGTCGATCTCCTGGACGATGCTGGTCAGGACCGCACCCTTGGCCGGCCCGCCCAGCGGCGAAAGGTCGGCGGACACCTTCCGGTGCGCGGTGACCAGCGCGGTGCCCTGCGGGGTGAGCTTGAAATCATGCAGGTCCGTCTGGGCCCCGTTGCCAGCCTTGACGGTGGCGATAACACGGTAGGAGCTGTCGGCGATGTAGGACGTCCCGGTGGTGACGCCGACCTCGCTCACAACGCCCGCCGACCAGGTGAGCACCGGCTTGCCGCGGTACTCCTGCGCGGCGAAGTTCAGCGGTGTCCCGCCGAGGGGCTGCCCGAACCAGACCAGGCCGCCGTTCCTGTCCACGATCATCAGGCCGGACTGCCCAATTGACTTGGACGTGTAGCCCCTCGGCGCGACGAAGATATACGAGGGCTGGCTGGCCCCGCCGGCGTCCCGCGTTACCTTGATGGCCGGGGGATAAATATCACTCCTGGTCACGAAGTGGTCGACCGCGGCGGTGTTGGCGGCCGGGTGAGCGGCGGCCGGGCTTGGGGCATCGGTGGCTGCCGGTTGCGTGCCCGCGGTGGAGTCCGGCGTGCCAGCGGTGGCCTCCGGGTGCGGCCACGCATAGCCGACGTAACCGGCCAGGCCCAGCCCCGCGACGCCGGCCGCGGCGGCTCCGCCTCGCCGTAGTGCCTGTCTGCGCGTCCAGTTTCCACTCATAACGCTGCCTCGCCTCCTTACCCGCGCGGCGGCCGGATTGCTGACAGCAGCGCTACCTGGCTCCCCCACCTCATGAGGCAGGCTCAAACACGGCGACCTCTTTGCCTATCTGAGGGCATTCCTATACCACCGGCGCGCCCGCTCCTGCAACACAATCCGGTTCCGGCGGTGATCGGCGGCCGCGCCGCAAGGACTCTCGACCTGGTACTGGATGGGCTCATTGGGGAGGATCCGCCGCGCTGGCGGCGGCCTTCTGGGGCGAGAGCAGCCTGGGGTCAGCTCGCTCGTGCCAGGCCTTCGCCTATCGCCCGTGC
>DAITAE010000637.1:0-2721 GCA_036824445.1 Streptosporangiaceae bacterium
CGGGCCGTGCATGCTCATGCCGGTGTTGCGATCGCGCGGAACGCGCCTGGCCGGGAGAATGGCGGGATGTGTGCTATCCGCCGCGGCCTGGCGGCGCTGGCCGTGGCGCTCGGCCTGCTCGGCGCCGCCTGCTCGAACGGTGAGGCACGGCAGGCTGCGCCCACCAGCGGGGCGCCTGCGCCGCCCGCCGCCACTGGCAGCGGAGCGCCGTCCCCCGCCGCCGGGACGCGGTCGGCTGCCTTTCGCGCCGCAGGGGTCCGCCTGGTCCAGGTAGCCACCGTGCAGCAGCCGGTGGCCATGGCCCTGCGCCCGGGCGAGCGGACCCTTTATGTCGCCGAGCAGACCGGCCGGGTGCGCGCCATCCGTAACGGCCGGCTCGACCCCGGCCCGGTCCTGGACATCTCCTCCCAGATCGTGGCCGGTGGCGAGCAGGGCCTGCTCGGGCTCGCTTTCTCACCGGACGGCCGCTTCTTGTATGTCGACTTCACCGACCGCAACGGCGACACCCACGTGACCGAGTTCGCCATGCGCGGCCGCCGGGCCGACCCCGCCTCCGAGCGGCTCGTGCTGCAGGTGGACCAGCCGTTCGCCAACCACAACGGCGGCCAGCTCGCCTTCGGCCCCGACCGGCGCCTGTACATCGCGCTGGGCGACGGCGGCAGCGGGGGCGACCCGTATGGCAACGGGCAGTCGCTGGGCGCCTTGCTCGGCAAGATCCTCCGCATCGACCCGCGGCCCGGCAACGGGCACCCGTACCGCATCCCGGCCGGCAATCCGTTCACCGGCCGCCCAGGCGCCCGGCCCGAGATCTGGGACTACGGCCTGCGCAACCCCTGGCGGTTCTCGTTCGACCCGGCAACCGGCGACCTGTGGATCGGCGACGTCGGCCAGGACGCCTGGGAGGAGATCGACCACGAACCGGCCGGCTCCGGCGGCCGCAACTACGGCTGGAACCGGCGCGAGGGCACCCACCGCTTCGCCGGCGACCGCCCGCCCGGCGCGATCGACCCGGTGATCGAGTACGGCCACGACAACGGCACCTGCACCGTGATTGGCGGGCCCGTCTACCGCGGCCACGACATACCCGGACTGCGCGGCGCCTACCTGTACGGCGACTTCTGCGCCGGCTGGGTCAAGGCCGCCCGCCTGCAGCACGGCCACGTCGCCGAACAGCGCGACCTCGGCCTGAACATCCCCCAGCTGAGCTCGTTCGGAACCGGCCCCGACGGCGAACTATACGCACTGTCCCTCACCGGCCCCGTCTTCCGCCTCGCCGACACCACCCCATGACCACCACTCCATCCGCCCCCCGCCCGCCCGGCCCCCAGCTGCGCGGCCGGGTTGCGCTCGCCGAGTGGGCATGCTGCAACGATGGGCCCCGGAGCCGGTTATCGGCTGGGGAGCGATCGCGGTAGCCCGAACCAGGGAAGCACGCTGTTGTCAAAGCGGGTCATGGCGCAGATCCGGTCGCCGGTGAGGGTGAGGACGTACAGGCCGGTCCCGTGCCGGATGCCGGTGGGGGCGCACAGGTAGGCGCCGAACGCCGGCTGGCCGTTGGCTCGCGTCGGCACGAGGTCGAACCTGCGGCCCGCGCCGAACAGGCTGGCGCAGAAGCGGGCCACGACGTCCCGGCCCTGGTATTCGAAGGGTATCGGTGGCATCGAGATGAACACGTCGTCGGTCAGCAGGGCCACCAGAGCGCCGAGATCCGCGGATTCCCACGCGCGGGCGAACGCCGCGACGAGAGCCTCCTCGGTGGGTGAGCCGGGGGCGGGAGGCGGTTGGTGGCCGACGGTCGGCTGCTGTCGGCGCTGCAGGCTGGCGCGGGCCCGTTTGAGGGCGCTGGTGACCGAGTCGACGGTCGTGTCCAGCATGTCGGCCACCTCGCTGGCGTGGAATCCGAGGACGTCGCGCAGGATGAGGACGGCTAGCTGGCGCGCTGGCAGGGCCTGCAGGGCGGTCATGAAGGCCAGAGATACGGATTCGGCCTGCTCGTAGCGGGCCTCCGGGCCGGGCGGCCCGCCGAGAGCACCCTCCAGGAGGGCATCGGGATACGGTTCGAGCCAGACGACTTCGCCGAGGCGGGTCGGCTCGGGCGGTTCAACCTTGGGCACGTCCCACTCCTTGGCGGGTCGCCGGCTGGCCAAGCGACGCATGTTGAGGCACCGGTTGGTGGCGACCCGGTAGAGCCAGGTGCGGAGCGAGGCGCGTTCCTCGCTGAACCCGCCGATGCCCTGCCAGGCGGCCAGCAGGGTGTCCTGGAGGGCGTCCTCGGCATCCTGGACCGATCCGAGCATCCGGTAGCAGTGCACTTGCAGCTCTCGCCGATGCGGCTCGGTCAGTTCCCGGAACGCGTCGCCGTCCCCGGCCCGCGCCCTCGAGATCAGCTCGGATCTCACCGGCCTCACCACCGCCACCCTCTTTCCCGCACCTTGTCGCGCTTCCTTCCTGTATGTACACCGCCCGGCGGGTGAACTGGGCGGTCGGCGGGCGACCAGTTTCCCGACGCCGCGGTGTATGCATCACCGACGGATCGTACGGCGACGGCTGAAAACGACTTCGGAGGTTGATGATGGAATTGTCCGCTCCGGCCGCGGGCCTGGCGCCCGCCGGTCCAGATCCGCGCCGCTGGTGGGCGCTTGCGCTTCTTTGCGGCGCGTTCTTCATGGTGCTCCTCGACGGCACGATCACGATCGTGGCGCTGCCCTCGATCGGAGCCGA
>DAITAE010000001.1:0-15065 GCA_036824445.1 Streptosporangiaceae bacterium
AGCAGCGCGCGACCCGCACCGCGGTGGCGGTCTTCGACCAGACCTCGTTCTCCAAATACCTGCTCACTGGGCCGGGCAGCGAGCAGGCGCTGCAGTGGCTGTGCACCGCCGACGTGGCTGTCCCGCCGGGCCGGACGGTCTACACGGGGATGCTCAACGAGCGCGGCACCTACGAGTCCGACCTGACCGTCACCCGGCTGTCTGCCGACGAATACCTGCTGGTCAGCAGCGCCGCCACCACCGAGCGCGATCAAGACCACATTGCGAAACGGATTCCCCGGGGTGCTCACGCATCGCTGGTCGATGTGACGTCGGCGTACTCCGTCTTCGGCGTCATGGGGCCGAGGTCGCGGGACCTGCTGGGCGCCCTGTCGGGCGCCGACCTGTCCGATGACCGCTTCCCGTTCGGCGCCAGCCGCGAGATCGATCTCGGGCACTACACGCTGCGGGCGACCCGGATCACCTATGTGGGCGAGCTTGGCTGGGAACTGTACGTCCCGGCCGAGTTCGCGGTCGGGGTCTACCAGGACCTGATCGCCGCCGGCGCAGAGTTCGGCCTGGTCAACGCCGGCTATTACGCCATCGAGTCGATGCGGCTGGAGAAGGGCTACCGGGCCTTCGGCCGGGAGCTGACCCCGGACTACAACCCGGTCGAGGCCGGCCTGCTGTTCGCGTGCAAGCTCGGCACCGACGTCAGCTTCCTGGGGCGCGAGGCGGTCGAGAAGGCGCGGGCGGAGGGCCCGCGGCGCAAGCTCGTTTCGCTGGTCCTGGACGAGCCGGCCGCGGCGCCGCACGCCGGGCCGCAAAGTGCCGGGCCGCAAACCGCCGGGCCGCGAAGTGCGCGGGGCGCGCTGTGGGGCGGGGAGCTGGTGCTGCGCGACGGCGTGGCCGTGGGCCAGGTCATATCCGGCGCCTGGGGGGAGGCCCTCGGCGCCTACGTCGGCCTCGCCTACGTCCGTCACCCCGACGGGGGCGTGGTGACGCCCACGTACCTGCGATCCGGCTCCTACCAGGTCAACATCGGCGGCGATATCCGGCCCGCCACCGTCCACCTCCGCCCGCCCTACGACCCGGCGGGCACCCGGGTCCGCGGCACGCCGCCCTAGCGGCGACACTGGCAAGACCGCCCGCGGCGGCCTGGCGGTCAACGTCATCGAGTGCTGAGGGGGCCGACATGGCACCAACCGCGCTGCTCCGCATGATCGGCCAGCAGGGTGACGCCCTGGACCGGATGGCCGGTCTCGACGTGACCCGGCCGTCCGGGATCCTGGCCGCGGCCGGACGGATCGTCCTGGTGGGCACCGGCACCAGCCTGCACGCGGCCGAACTCGGCGCCATGATGCTCGACGCGGCGGGCCGGGACGCGCGCTGGTATCCGGCGGCCATCTGGGCGCGGTGGAGCACCGGCCCGCGGCCGGGGGACGCCCTGCTGGTCCTCAGCCATACCGGGGAGACCGCCTACGCGGCCCGCGCCCGCGCCGATGCGCTGGCCGCCGGCGTCCCGGTCGTATCGGTCACCGGCGCCGGGCGCGGCTGGCCGGAGGCGATCGAGACCGTGGCGCCGGACGAGTCGCACACCTACACCGTGAGCTACACGGCCACGCTGGCCGTACTCGCGAGGCTTGCCCACGAGCTAGGCGCCGCGGACGGGTCACCGGGACAGCTGGCACAGGCGGCGGCCGCCGTCCGGCGGGCGTGCGCCGATCCCGGTACCGAGGACGTGGCCGTGCCCGCCCGCAGCCTGGCGATCGCGGGCTGCGGCCCGTGGGGGATCACCGCCAGGGAGGGCGCGCTGAAGGTCCGGGAGGGGGCCCGGATGCTCGCCGAGGGCTTCGATACCGACCGGCTGCTGCACGGCGGCGCCGTCCCGCTGACGGCCGCGGACGGGCTGGTGCTGCTGGAACCGGCGGCGGACCCCGACGGGCTCACCGCCGCGCTCGGCTCCGCCGCGGAGGCGGAGGGGGTGCCCATGTCCGTGCTGGCTGCCGCGGACGGCGACCGGCTGCCCCCGCTGCTGGCGCAGATCCCGATGACGGTGCGGCTGCAGTTGCTGGCGGAACGCCTTGCCCGCCTGCGCCGCCAGAACCCGGACGTCGCCATCGTCGGAGCGTGGGACGAGCCCGCGCTGTGGCAGATGGGCGCGCCCGGATCCGGAGTCTGACGGGCCCCGCCTCTTGCCCAAGGGCACCACCGCGCCGGCCGAGGTGCCCTAGCATCGACCAATCGGGAGCGATGCTGTGGCGAGTTGTCGGCAGGGCCATCCTGTCTCCGCAGAGTCGGGATTCTGCGAGATCTGCGGAGACGACGTCTGGCCTCGCTGCAGCCAGGGACATCGCAGCGGCGTCGGCGCGCGGTTCTGCGAGACCTGCGGGGAACCGCTGCTGGCGGGCCAGGACCACGCGGCCGGCGAGGATCCCGTCACGCTCGTCCTTGACTATCGCAGCGAGCCTTTCACCGACTTCATCGCCCGGGACGAGCCGGACCCGGCCGGCGCGGCGACCGCCAATCAGCGGAACCCGGCCGGCGCGGCGGCCACTGATCCGGGGAACCCGGCCGGTAGACCGGGCTTGGCAGAGCCGTGGCGCGACGCCCGCGCCGATGTACTCGCCGGCCTGCCGCCCTACGGCGACAGGCGTCCCCCCGAGCCGGCGCCGGAGCGGCGCCGCCGCGGCCGCGTGCTGATGCTGGTGCTGGCCCTGGTCGTGCTGGCCGCGGGCGGCACGGCGGGCGCGATCGCGCTGCTCCGCCACCAGCCGACCGCGCCGCAGGCCGGCACGCCGCGAGGAGGCCCCGCTCAGGCCAGCCAGCCGGGTTCGGCCACGCCCACGGCTTCGCACCGGCCGGAATTGCCGGTCCGCGCCTCCGGGTGGACCGCCCCGGTCCCCATCGACCGGGCGCCGAGCGCCGGCAACGCGACCATCACCGGGCTTTCCTGCCCGCGGATCACGGTCTGCTACGCCGTTGACAGTGCCGGGAACGTCCTGTTGTCGACGTCGCGGTCCGCCGCCCGCCGGGGACCCTGGCGGGTCGTCGCCAGCGACCCCGGCGGCGGCCTGGTCGCGATCTCCTGCCCGACGGCCCGCTTCTGCCTCGCGGTGGATGAAGCCGGCAACGCGATCACCCTGAGCCACGGCAGCTGGAGCAGCCCGGTCTACGTGAACGCGCGGTCCGGCATCTTCACCGCCGTGTCCTGCCCGGTGGCTGCGTTCTGCATGGCCGTCGACAGCGGCGGCAACGCGTTCGCCTACGCCGCCGCGTCGAACACATGGCAGCCCTTCACCGTCGCCGCCAGCGGCGCCGGGCTCACCGGCGTCTCCTGCACCGGCCCCGGCCGCTGCATAGCCGTCGACGACGGCGGCGGCGCCTACACCTACAACGGCCGTTCCTGGAGCGCCGTCTTCCCGGTGGACGCAGGCCATGCCTTCACCGGCGTGTCCTGCGCGAGCCAGGCGTTCTGCGCCGCGACCAACGCCGACGGCAAGGGCGCGATCTTCACCGGCGGCACGTGGACCGTGTCGTCGATGGGCACGACCGCCGGCACGCTCGCCTGCCCGGCCGACGGATTCTGCATGGCGACCACCGGGTCGGGTGGCGCGGTGGCCTACCGCAACGGCGCGTGGTCAGGGGTGACGCGGATCGACGGGCGCCGGGCCATCGGCGCCCTGAGCTGTCCCACGGCAACCGCGTGCACCGCCGTGGACCGGCAGGACAACGTGCTGTACTACGCGCCCCCGCCGTCCGGCTGACCCCGGCTACACGGCGTGCCACCATGAGACATGAACCCACGTGACGCGGCGACCCGTCCCCGGGTTCTGGACCGAGCGAGGCGCATGCGACGGCATTCCATGATCAGGCTGGCGACGGCGCGGCGCGCGGCGGCCGCCGGGATGATCCTGGGCTGTACCGGGGTGCTGGCCACCGGCTGCACCGGCGCTGGCCGGCCGGCCGCGGCAGGTTCAGCGACGCACTCTCCGCCGGCCGGGAAGCCGGGACTGGCCGTCGGCCATGCGCGGCGAAGGCTCGCCGCGGGATACATGGCGATCGCCCGGCCGGCGAACCGCCGGCTAGAGACCGACCTTGAGGGCATCGAACATCGCGACCGCAACGATCTCGCCGCCGGCGCGGCAGACCTGCGGGACGCCGCCGCCACCGAGCGCATGTTCGACCGGCAGCTCCTGGCCATGCGACTCCCTCCGGCTACCGAGGCGGTTGCCCGCCAGCTGGTGACCGCGAACGAGGCCCGGGCCCGGCTCACAGACCAGGCGGCCACCAGCACATCGCTGCGCCAGCTCCGGCAGTACGAGCGCCGGCTCGATGCGGCCAATAGGCCGGTGGAGGACGCGGTCCGCGTGATCCGCAGCCAGCTGGGCCTGCCGCCGCCCGAGACGAGCTAGCGCGAGCCTCATGGTCCACGCCGGCGGCTGGGGAGATACTGGCCGGATGAGCGAAGGGTTGGTGGTTCCGGCGCTGACGGCCGGGCCGTTCAAGCTCCGGCCGTTCGTGATGGCCGACCTGCATGTCGTGCGCGAGGCGGCACAGGACCCGTACATCCCGCTCATCACGACCGTGCCGGCGGCGTTCACCGAGACCGAGGGACGCCGGTTCATCGAGCGGCAGTGGGACCGTGCCCGGCGGGGGTCGGGCTACTCGTTCGCCATCACCGACGCCGCGACCGGCCGCGCGGTCGGCAATATCGGGTTGTGGCTGAGCGACATCGGCGCGGGGCGCGCCTCCGTGAGCTACTGGGTCGCCCCGTCAGCCCGGGGGCGCGGTGCCGCCGGTTACGCCCTCAAGACGCTCACTCTCTGGGCGCTGGGCGTCCTCGGGATCCCGCGCCTGGAACTGTACGTGGAGCCGCACAACGAGGCATCCATCCGGACCGCCGAGCGGGCCGGGTTCCGGCAGGAAGGCCTGCTGCGCAGCTGGCAGGCGGTCGGCGGGGAGCGCAAGGACATGCTCATGTACTCGCTGCTGCCGGGCGACCTGCCCGACGCCTAGCGCTTTCCCGCATCAGGGGATCAGGACGGCGCGGCGGTGGGGGGCCTGGCCGCAGCGCGACCAGCCTTCCGCGGCGTGGTCGAGCGGCAGGGTCTCCCGGTCGGCGGTGAGCCGCCCGGACGCGGCGTGGGTGAGGATCTCTCCCAGCGCGGCGGCCTTCTGCTCCCCGGTGAGCATGTTGTTGGTGTAGCCGAGGACGGACAGCATGCCGCCGCGCAGCGTAGCCGAGCCGAGGCTCGCCTGGGCGCCGGCGGAGGAGCCGAGGTTGACCAGCCGGCCGCGTGGCGACAGCACTCGCATGGCCGCCTCGGCCGGGCGTCCCCAGACCGGGTCAAGCACCAGGTCGGCGCGGTCGCCGGCGGCCTCCGCCAGGCGGGCCGCGATCGTGCCGGTGTCATCGCCGGACAGGTCGGCGACGGCATCGGCACCGAGCTCGGTGGCGCGGGTGCGGCCGTGCGAGTCCCGGCACGCGGCCACCACCCGTCCCGCCCCGAGCAGGCGGGCGGCCTGCACCGCTACCTGGCCGACGTTGCCGCTGGCGCCGAGCACGATCACGTGCTCGCCGGGCTGCAGGCCGCCCTGCCACGTGAGCGCCATCCAGGCCGCGATGGCGGAGAGCCCGAGCGCGGCGGCGAGATCGTCGCTGACGTCGTCGCGCAGCGGCAGGATCTCCGACGCAGGGACCGTGCACAGCTGCGCCATCGAGCCGTCGCCCGGCCGCATGCCCGCGCTGCTGCTGAACCAGACCCGCTGCCCGGCCGGGATGTCATCCGCCTCGACGACGATCCCGACTCCCTGCGTGCCGGGCACGTACGGCAGGGCTGGTGCGCCGAAGTACGACGTCCCGGAGGCGCAGAGCAGGTCGAGCGGGTTGACCGGCGCCGCCGTGATCCGGATCAGCGCCTCGCCGGGCCGCCGGCGCGGCGAGGGATGCGGCCCCACCTCCGGGGGCTCGCCGTGGCGGCGGAGGACCGCCGCGAGCATGGTCGGCGCGTCGCCTCCGCCGAGACCGGCGGCCGGCCCGGTCATCGCGCCGGGCCCTGGTCCTCGGTGTAGGTGTAGGTGTAGGGGTTGTCGAGGACGCGGGTCTCCGGGATCTCCGGGTGCATGCCCTCGCTCCAGGCCTCCGGGCCAAGCTCGCCGTGGAGGTAGCCGACCGTCTGCTCGATCGCCTGCCGTGCCTTGCCGAGATCGGTGCCGACCAGGCGGTGATCGTACTTGACCACCCGGCCGTTCACCACCACCGTGTGCACGTCGCCGCGCCCGGCCTGGAAGACCACGTGCCCGTACGGGTGGTGCAGCGGGAACATCACCGGCGAGGCGTCGTTCTTGATCAGCACAACGTCCGCCTTCTTGCCCGGCTCCAGGCTCCCGGTCAGCGAGTCCATGCCGAGCGCCTTGGCGCCGCCCCGGGTGGCCCAGTCCACCACCTGCTCGGCGCGCAGGCGATGGTGCGTCACGGTCTCGTCCTGGCTATGCGCCTCCAGGTGCTCGCGGGCGCGGTCCGCGCTGAGCGTGGCCCGCATGGCGGAGAACAGGTCAGCGCTCCACCAGACGCTGGTGTCCATGGACAGCGAAACGCCGATGTCGTGCTGGCGCAGCTTCCAGGTGGGCGGGTAGCCCTGGCCGGCGCTCTGCTCGCTCTCGGTGGACAGCGAAGCGGACCCGCCGGTCGCGGCGATCCGGTGGTAGGAGTCGGGCGACAGGCTCGCCGCGTGCACGTAGATCGTGGACGGGGTCATGAAGCCGTTCTCGTGCATGAGCCGGATCCCGTCGTCGGTGGTCACCTTCCACACCCCGGCGTGGGTGGTCACAGTCACGCCCAGGTCCCGGGCCACCTCGAACGCCGCCTTCTCCGGGAAGTCCGGGCTGGCCGGGGGCACGTCGAAGGCCATCTGGAAGCCGAGCATGTCGTTGCCGCCGCCGAACCGCCTGCCGACGAAGTCGCGGAACTCCGGTGCGGCCGACCACTCCCACGGGGCGGCCTGGATGTTCCCGTAGGCGAGCACGAACCGCCCCGGCACCTCCTGCAGGGCGTCGGTCGCCGCCTCGGCGTGCTCGACCGTCTGCAGGTTGTGCGACCAGTCCACGGTGGTGGTCACTCCGGCGTCGATCGCCTCGATCGCGCTGAGCAGGTTGCCCGCGTAGATGTCCTGCGGCCGGAACGACTTGCCCCACTGGAGGTAGTTCCAGACGAAGTACTGGGTGAGCGTCCAGTCGGCGCCGTAACCGCGCATCGCCGTCTGCCACATGTGCCGGTGGGTGTCGATCATCCCCGGCATGACGATGCCGCCGGTCGCGTCGATCTTGGCCGTCCCCTCGGGCACCTGGAGGCCGGGACCGACGTCGGCGATCCGGTCCCCGGAGATGAGGACGTCGGCGCCCCGCAGCACGCGATGGGCGTCGTCCATCGTCAGCACGGTGGTGTTGCGGAACACGATCGGCCGGCCGGGCGTCAGGTCAGCGGCCGTGAGGCCGGCTCCTGGCTGACCGCCTGCGGCGTCCGGGCTGGGTGCGGCTGTCATGGCTTACCTCCGCTGTGTTTCGAACCCAGTGCATCATTCCAGGGCCCAACCCTGTCAGGCGGGCACCCGCCCACAAGGACGGACATATGTCCGCGTGGCGGCCATAGGCGGCCTGACGGGAAGATTGGCCGGCCTGATAGCCGGTGTCAAGTGGCCGTTTCGTGCCGCTGGCGAGTCAGGCATACTGGCCATGTCCGCCATGCGGACGCTGCGGCCCGACGTGGCCTCAGCCACCGCGCGACACGCCTCAGCGGAGCAGCCCATGCCACGCCGCGACACCAGCCCGGACTTCATCGAGGCCCTGGCCCGCGGCCTCGATGTGATCCAGGCCTTCCAGCCGCGCCAGCCGGTCATGTCGCTGGCCGCGGTGGCGGCGGCCACGGGGCTGGCACGCCCCACCGCGCGCCGGATCCTGCTGACGCTGGAGCAGATGGGCTACGTGCGCGCGGCGGAAGGCGGGTTCGAGCTCACCCCGCGCGTGCTCGAGCTGGGCATGTCCTACGTGCTGTCCCGCAACCTGTGGGAGGTGGCCAGGCCGCACATGGAGCGCCTGGTGGCACGCACCCACGAGTCGTCATCCATCGCGCAGCTGGACGGGTCGGACATCGTCTACGTGGCCAGGGTCGCGGTCCCGAAGATCGTCGCACTGGCGGTGACGATCGGGACCCGTTTCCCGGCGATGCAGACCTCGCTGGGAAAGGTGCTGCTGGCAGCGCTCTCGCCCGAGGAGGCGGAACGCGTGCTCGCCGAGCCGAGCCGATCCGGGATCCCCCCTCGGATCGTCTTCAGTGGCGAGGAACGGGCGGCCAGCCTGCGGGAGGTCCGTGCGCGCGGCTGGGCGCTCACCGATGAGGAGCTGGCCGCGGGGATCCGCTCGGTGGCCGCGCCGCTCCGGGACGGGGAAGGCCAGGTGATCGCTTCGATGAACGTGAACACGCACGCCGCCGAGACCCCGGTCGAGGTGCTGACCGGGGAGTACCTGCCGCTGCTACTGCAGACCGCCGGGGCGATCAGTGCCGACTGGGCAGCCTGCCAGGCGGCGCCCCAGGTCACCGTCCCGCAGCCCACCGCCCCACGGTCGGCGCCGCAGCCCCTGGCGATGCCGTGACGCCGGCCGTGACACTGGGTTTGCGCCGCATCCACACCGCACCTTGCCGGACAACTGTCCGGCAAGCGGACAAAAGGACATGTTCCCTGCTATGAGCCAGCCAGGCACGCCACGTCCCGGCACCCCGCCTCCCGCCCGGCCCGGGCCGCTGGCGGGGCTGGTCGTCGCCGACTTCTCGCGGGTCCTGGCCGGCCCGTACTGCACCATGCTGCTGGCCGACCTCGGCGCCGACGTGATCAAGGTGGAGAGCCCGGGCGGCGACGACACCCGCCACTGGGTGCCGCCGGTCACCGAGGACGGGGTGTCCACCTACTTCCTGGCCATCAACCGCAACAAGCGGTCGGTCGTGCTGGACCTCCGCGAGGAGGGCCAGCGGGCGCTGGCGCAGGAACTGGCCCGCCGGGCCGACATCTTCGTGCAGAACTTCAAGCCCGGCGGCCTGGCCCGGTTCGGCCTCGACTACGAGTCGGTCCGCGCCGCCAACCCGGCCATCATCTACGCCTCGATCAGCGGGTTCGGCGCCGGCGGCGGCAAGGACCTGCCCGGCTACGACCTCATGGTGCAGGCCATGTCCGGCCTGATGAGCCTGACCGGCGCCCCGGACGGGCCGCCGTACCGGGCGGGCATCTCGATGTTCGACGTCATGGCCGGCCTGCACACGGCCATCGCGATCCTGGCTGCCCTGCACCACCGGTCCGCCACCGGCGAGGGCCAGCACGTCGAGGCCAGCCTGCTGGCCTCCGCGCTGTCGGGCATGGTGAACCAGACCAGCGCCTACGTCACCGGGGGAGTGGTCCCGTTCCGGATGGGCAACTCCCACCCCAGCCTCACGCCCTACGAGCCGCTGCCCGCCGCCGACAAGGAACTGATCGTCACCGCGGGCAACGACGCGCAGTTCCGCAAGCTGTGCGAGGTGATCGGGGCGCCCGAGCTAGCGGACGATCCCCGGTTCGCGGCCAACGAGGGGCGCACGGCCAACCGGGACGAGCTGCGGCCACTGCTGGCGCAGCGGCTGGCCGCCCGCACGGCGGCGGAGTGGTTCGACGACCTGATCGCGGCGGGCGTGCCGGCCGGCCCGATCAACACGGTGGACGCCGGCGTCGCCTTCGCCCGCGACATAGGGCTGGAACCGGTGGTCACCGCGGGCGAGGGAGAGACGGCCAGGCCCACGGTCCGGCACCCGATCACCTACTCCGTGACCCCGCCCAGCTACCCGCTGCCGCCGCCGGCTCTGGACGAGCAAGGGGACGAGGTCCGCTCCTGGCTCGCCGGGCCGCCCGGCCCGCTTGGCCCGGCACGCCCGCGGCCACCTCACCCGACGACGGGATCGAGCGCGTGACGCGGCCCGACGGGGTGCCCCGCTTCCCCACTTCCCTGGGTGCCTCGGACCCGGACACGATCACCCTGCTCGGCAGGGACCTCGCCGCCGACCTCATGGGCAAGGTCGGGTTCGGCGAGCTGGCGCTGTGGCTGGTGACCCAGCGCCGGCCCACGCCCTCGCAGGTCCGGGTGTTCGAGGCGGCGCTGGTCGCGCTCGCCGACCACGGCTTCACGCCAACCGCGATCGCGGCCCGGCTCACCTACCTGAGCGCGCCGGACTCGGTGCAGGGGGCGCTCGCGGCCGGCCTGCTCGGCGGCGGCTCCCGCTTCCTGGGGGTCACCGAGGACGCCGGGCGGTTCCTGTCCGGCACCCTGGCCGCGGCCGGCCAGCCATATCCCGCCGATGACAAGGGCTGGGACGCGCTGGCTCTCGCCGCGGTACGCGAGGCCCGTGCCGCAGGCAAGCTCATCCCCGGCCTCGGCCATCCCGTGCACAAGGTCACCGACCCCCGCACGCCGGCCCTCATCGCGATCGCCGACGAGGAGGGGCTGCGCGGCCCGCACCTTCGCCTGTTCGAGGCGATCGGCCGGGTTCACCCGCAGGTGCTCGGCCGGACGCTGCCGCTCAACGGCGCGGGCACCTGCGGCGCCGCCCTCGCCGATCTCGGGCTCCCGCCGGATCTGCTGCGGGGATTCGCGCTGCTGGCCAGGACCGCCGGGCTGCTGGGCCAGCTGGCCGAGGAACAGCGCCGCCCGGTCGGCATGGACGTCTACCTCACGGTCGAGCACAACACCGAATACCTGCCACCCGACTCTGGCGCAAACACCTGAGGGAGCCGCCATGGCCACCGTCGCAGCGGTCATCGCATCGACGCACCACCCGTTCTACTACCGGGCCAGCACCTCCACCGGCACGGACCGGCCGCCGTTCGCCGACGAATGGGTCGCCAAGATCGAGGCGTTCCGCCAGACACTCACCCGCGCCCGCGCCGATGTCCTGGTCATGGTCGGCTCCGACCACTTCCACCAGCTGTGGCTCGACAACATGCCGCAGTTCCTGGTCGGCAAGGCGCCGTTCTACGACGCGAACTTCTACAACGAGGAGCGGGAGTTCGGCCTGCCGAGGATGTTCGTGCGCGGAGACGAGGAACTGTCCGGGTACTTGCTCCGCCAGGGGATGGACGCCGGCTTCGACCTTGCGTTCAGCAACGAACTGCGGATCGACCACAGCATCACGTGCCCGCTGATCACCTTGCGGCCGGAAACGGACCTGCCGATCGTCCCCATCTACACCAACATCTTCGCGCCGCCGCTGCCGCAGCCGGGGCGTTTCGTGGAGCTGGGCCGGACCATCCGGCAGCTGGTCGAGTCCTGGCCCAGCGACAAGCGGGTGGCCATCATCGGGACCGGTCACCTGTCGCTCGAGCTGGGCGGGCCGCGCCAGTTCGGCCCGCACGGCCCCGATCCCGAGTTCGACCGCAAGGCGGTCGGCTGGATCGCCTCGGGTGACCTGGAATCCGCGCTGGCGGAGGTCAGCCTGGAGAGCCTGTGGCTGCCGGGCAACGCCACCCACGGCTTCATGGATTTCATGCTGATGATGGGCGTGGCCGGCGAGAACGTGAAGGCCGACTACGTGGACTCGCTCGACCTGTTCCACACGATGGAGGCCTATTTCACCTGGTACCCGGAGGCATCGGCATGAGCAAGTACCTGCTGAACAAGTTCCTCTACACCGTCGACCGCGACCCGGAGCTGGTCGAGCGCTACCGCGCGGACCCACGCGGCACGGTGGCATGGTGGGAGGACGACCGGGCCAACCTGATCCTGAACTGTCCGGCGGGCGAGCGCAGCACCTGGCTGACGTTCACGGACGCCGAGCGGGAGGCGCTGGCGGCTCACGACTACGTCAAGCTGTTCGAGCTCGGGGCGCACAATTTCCTGACCCTGACCCTGTTCATCGCCATGTTCGAGCGGGACTACGACGAGCCGCTGGGTTTCCAGCGCGAGTACGCGAGGAAGCTGAGCCACTTCAGCCTGCCTTACCCCGACATCTCCACCTGAGCGGCGGGGCCGTGGCTGGCTTCGTGCGCTAGCGCCCGCGGGACCCTACCAGCGGCCCAGGGGCAGTATTGAGGTGACGGCGACCAGCGCGAAGAGCAGGCTCAGGTAGGCGATGGACAGGTGGAACAGCCGCATCGGTGCGGGGTGTCCCGGCCGGGCCAGGCCTCCGCACGCCCCCTCGGTGACGCCGCCCGCCCCGCCGGGAACCGCCGCGGCGGGCACCTCGGTGGGCTGGACCGCCCGGCCCGCCCGGCCCATCTGGCCCACCCGGGACTGGAGCCGGTGCGCCTCGGCCAGGAACCATCCGCCGAGCCCGGCCGCGCCGGCCGCGTAGATCCACCCGGCATAGGGGGCGAGCGCCAGCGTGGCCGCCACCATCGCGTAGGAGTAGAGCAAGATCTTGCGGGCCACCACCCGCGCGGGCGCCACCACGGGCAGCATCGGCACCCTGGCGGCCGCGTAGTCATCCTTGAACTTCATGGCCAGCGCCCAGAAATGGGGTGGTGTCCAGAGGAAGATCACCGCGAACAGGATCACCGGCGCCACGCCAACCGTCCCGGTCACCGCCGCCCAGCCCACCAGCACCGGGAAGCACCCGGCGGCGCCGCCGATGACGATGTTGGAGGCAGTCCGGCGCTTGAGCCCGAGCGTGTACACGAACACGTAGAACAAGATGGCCAGGTCGGCCAGTGCCGCCGACAGCCAGTTGGCCAGCAGGCCGAGCAGCAGCGTGGCAGCCACCCCTAGGCCGATGCCGAAGGCCAGCGCCTCGGCCGGCCTGATCACGGCGAGCGGGGCCGGCCGCGCCAGCGGGCGCCGGGAGGTGCGCCGCATCACCGCGTCGATGTCGCGGTCCAGGTAGCAGTTGATCGTGTTCGCGCTGCCCGCGGCCAGCGCGCCGCCGGTCAGTGTGATCATCAACAGCCCTGCGGCGGGCAGTCCCCGCGCCGCCAGCATCATCGTCGGCACCGTCGTGACGAGCAATAGCTCGATGATCCTGGGCTTGGTCAGCGCCAGCAGCGAGCGGCCGACGACACGCACCGAGCGGCGGCTCCGGATACCCACCGATGGCTCGGAAGCCCCCGGGAGTGCGTCCCCGCCACCACGGCCGCGCTCCACCAGCGGATTGGCGCTCGTCATGAGACGGCCGAAGGGAAGGGGGGAGCCGGCGCCGTGGCCGACGCGGGGTCGTGCGGCAAGCCGTCCGCTGGCCGCGCCCCGGGCGCCTCCGGTGCGCGGCCCGCCTGCCGGGCCTCGACTCTCGCCTGCTTGCGCGCGTCCTCGTCCAGCCACCGGAGGAACACGACCGCCATCGCGGGAATCATGGTGAAGGTCCCGGAGACCCACATGATGGTCCCGGCGACCCCCTGGTCCTGCAGCGCGCTCGCGCCCCACGGGGGCAGGTGCACCGCGTAGTGCGGGTACAGGATGTAGGACGAGTTTGCGATCGCGAGCCCCAGGTACGCCATGACGGGCATGTCCAGAAGCAGGTAGAGCAGCCGCCCCGGGTAGCTGAGCCGGTGAGGGGCCGGGTCGACGCCGATGGCGGGCCACCAGAACAGCAGCGCCGTGACGAAGAATGCGACGTGCTCGATTTCGTGCAGCCACTCATGTTCGAGTGCCAGGTTGTACAGCGGCGTCAGGTGGCTGCCGACAAGGACAATGGTGAACAAGCCCAGCACCGTCGCCGGATGGGACAGCACCCGCACGGTACGGCTGCGCAGCAGGCGAACCAGCACCCGCCGGGGGAGCCAGGGCGGGTCCGCACGCAGCAGCAGGCTGAGCGGGGCCGCGAGGAGCAGCAGCGGGGGAGCCACCAGCTGGAGGAGCAGGTGCTGGATCATGTGCGCCGACAGCGAGACATCGGACAGGACGTCCGGCGGCCCGTCCACGGCGACGAGGATCGCCAGCAAGCCGGCGCCGAAGCAGATCATGCGCCCGCGCCCGGCGTGTGAGCGTATCCCGGCGACCGGGCTGCTGCGGACCCGCCGCCACACGGTGACGTAGCCAACCGCGGCCACGCATGCCCCCATGGTGGGGACCGGGTCGTAGGCCCACGCCGTCAGCGCGGCCTGGAGGTCAAACAGCGCGTATCTCCGTCCTGCGTCCGCGAGCGCGGTGCCACGCCCCGCGATCGCAGTGTCGCACGCGCGGCCGCGTCCGGCCGCTCATCATGACGGAGCTGTCATGGGAGAGCGGCCACTGCATTACACAACTCTCATCTTGGGCCATGCGGGCTTCATGATCCCCGGTGCGCGATAGACACTGCCGTCATAGCGTCGCCTGCGTCGCACAGGGGCGTGCATGTCTGCATGGCACCAGGGCACCGCCGGGGGCGTGCTCGCCGGTGCGTACCTATACCTGGGTGCGAAGGAGCAACCATGAGATCGCCAAGCGGGTCCCGCCCACACGCACGGCGCGTCCGTCTGTATCTGCATTCTGTTCCCTTCATCACCATTGCCGCATGCGCGGTCCTCGTGATCGCCGCGGGCTGCTCCAAGGGGCAGAACGAGGCGGCACCCAGCGAGAGCGCGACGCCGTCGGCATCGCAGGCGGTGGCCGGGGTACCCGTCTACGACGTCTTCGTGAAGAACTTCACCTACCACGGCATGCCGTCGTCGGTGCCGGCGAACAAGACGATCATGGTCTCGTTCACCAACAAGGAGTCGTTCGAGATCGACCACGAGTTCGTGGTGCTGCGGCTGACCGGCGGCAAGACCGCCCAGGACGTGATCAACGACGCGAAGAAGAAGGGCGCCAAGGCCGAGGACGACTGGATCCACTACGCCGACAGCGGTGACCCGCTGCCCACCAACTCCAGCCACACGGTCACGATGAACCTCCCGCCCGGGACCTACGTGGCGACCTGCTGGCAGACCGGCAAGGCCGGCGGCGGCACCGGCCCGCCGCACGTCACCATCGGCATGATCCATCAGTTCACCGCCTCCACGTCCGCGGCCGTCGCGGCGAGCGCGATGAAGCCCGTCGTCTCCTACAGCGTCTTCGTGAAGAACTTCACCTACCACGGCATGCCGTCGTCGGTGCCGGCGAAC
>DAITAE010000001.1:15165-21975 GCA_036824445.1 Streptosporangiaceae bacterium
GACCGGCAAGGCCGGCGGTGGCACCGGCCCGCCGCACGTCACCATCGGCATGATCCATCAGTTCACCGCCTCCGCCTCCACGGCCGCCCCGGCCGGCGCGGGCGCGACCACCTCCTACGACGTCTTCGTGAAGAACTTCACCTACCACGGCATGCCGTCGTCGGTGCCGGCGAACAAGCCGATCACGGTCTCGTTCATCAACAAGGAGTCGTTCGAGATCGACCACGAGTTCGTCGTGCTGCGGCTGACCAACGGCAAGACCGCCCAGGACGTGATCAACGACGCGAAGAAGAAGGGTGACAAGGGCGAGGACGACTGGATCCACTACGCCGACAGCGGTGACCCGCTGCCCACCAACTACGGCACCACGGTCACCATGGACC
Organism: Streptosporangiaceae bacterium; assembly: GCA_036824445.1. GTDB lineage: Bacteria > Actinomycetota > Actinomycetes > Streptosporangiales > Streptosporangiaceae > UBA9676. Next base: position 15,549 of record DAITAE010000001.1, read on the forward strand.
TCGCGCCCGGGACCTACGTGGCGACCTGCTGGCAGACCGGCAAGGCCGGCGGTGGCACCGGCCCGCCGCACGTCACCATCGGCATGATCAAGCAGTTCACCGCTTCCTGACAAGGTGATGATGTCGCACACGATGACTCAAGAGGACAAGGGCCGCGAGCCCGTACCTGATGGCTCGCGGCCGGGGGACCAGCGCCGTGCGCTGCGCCTGGCGCTCCTGCTGGCACTGCCGCTGGTCACGACCGGCTGCGGCCTGGTGCAGACGGGGCTCGATGCGAAGGCGCAGGAGGTACACAGGCTCTGGTTCATCATTCTCTGGCTGGCGTTGCCCGTGTTCGTGTTCGTCTGGGGAATGCTGGCCATCGTCATCATCCGGTACCGCAGGCGGCGGGGGGACGATTCCGAGCCGGTGCAGAACGCCGGAAAGAACGGCGCCCTCGTGACGTTCTTCGCCGTCCCGCTCGGCATCATCATCCTGCTGCTCTCGTTCGGCGAGGTGACGGTGAACAAGGTCGACCACATCGACCCACGTCCCGCCGAGCGGCTGGTGGTCACAGGATCCCAGTGGCAGTGGTCGGCGAGATACGCCAGGGAGGGCATCTCGGTCAGCGGGAAGACCGCCACCGAAACCACCAACGGCAAGCCGCTCGTGATGGCGGTGCCGCTCGGCCGGTCCGTGGAGGTCACGCTCGAGTCAACTGACGTCATGCACGGGTTCTTCATACCGGGCATGCTCTTCATGAGAAACGCCGTGCCGGGTCACCCGAACGTGTTCACGTTCACCCCCACCAGGGCAGGCACCTATCACGGCCAGTGCACACAGTTCTGCGGCCTCTGGCACTCGAAGATGACGCTGGTGCTCGAGGTCTTGCCGCAGGCGAAGTTCCAGGCCTGGGTGAACCTTCAGAAGAAGGCACAATCCAAGGCCGGCTCGTGCACGCCGACCGGCTCGTCGATCACGCTGACGGCGCAGCACATCCAGTGGGACAAGACCTGCATCGCGGCCGTCGCGGGCCAGCCAATCAAGATCACTATCATCAACAAGGACGCTGGAATCGCGCACAACTTCGCTATCTGGGTCAACTCGAGCCTGAAGAAGAGGCTGTTCCAGACGGGGAATATGAGTGGCCCGGCGACCAAGACCTACACCGCTCCGGCGCTGCCGGCCGGGAAGTACTACTTCCAGTGCGACGTCCACGGCCCGGCGATGTCCGGGACCCTGATCATCGGGAACGCAGGGGGATGAATGGGCGAGATGGGATGACCGAGCAGTTAGCACCCCGGGTGCGTCCGAGAGGGATCCGCAGCGAGCAACGGGAAGATCGATCATGACGACGACAGATGTTCTGGCGAAGCCAGCCGCCCCGCGGCCGCGATCGTCGCGGGTGCTGGATTGGCTGACGACGACCGATCACAAAAAGATCGGGATCATGTATCTCGTCAATTCCTTCACGTTCTTCGCGTTCGCCGGCGCATTGGCGATCTTGATGCGCACCCAGCTGATGGCCCCCGACAATACGGTCCTCTCGCCGAAGGCCTTCAACGAGACCTTCACCATGCACGGGACGATCATGATCTTCCTGGTGATCCTCCCGCTGCTCTCCGGGTTCGGGAACTACTTCGTGCCGCTGCAGATCGGCGCGCTCGACATGGCGTTCCCCAGGGTCAACGCGGCGTCCTTCTGGCTGCTGCCGGTCGGCGGGCTGACTATCGTCGCCGGGTACCTCACCAAGGGCGGCGCGGCCGCCGCCGGGTGGACGAACTACGTGCCGCTGTCCCTGCAAGGGGGGACCGGCGAGGACCTGTGGATTCTCGGCCTGCTGGTCGTTGGCACCAGCTCGCTCCTCGGTGCCATCAACTTCATCGTGACCGTGCTCCGGCTGCGCGCCCCGGGCATGACCTTGACCCGCATGCCGATCTTCACGTGGGCCACGACCACCACGTCCATCCTCATCGTGCTGGCGGTGCCCTCGCTGACCGCCGCGCTGCTCATGCTGCTCGCCGATCACCACCTCGGGACGGTGTTCTTCGACCCGGCGCACGGCGGCAGCGTCGCCAACTACCTGAACACGTTCTGGTTCTTCGGGCACCCCGAGGTCTACATGCTCATCATGGGCGCCTGGGGGGCCGTGTCGGAGATCGTCCCGGTGTTCAGCCGCAAGCCGCTGTACGGGTACCGGTTCGTGATCCTGGCCCTGATGCTCATCATGGCGCTGTCGTTCACGGTGTGGGGCCACCACATGTACACCACGGGTCTCGTCAACGACTCGTTCTTCTCGGTGACCACCGAGCTGATCTCGGTCCCCACCGGGGTGCTGGTCCTTTGCTGGCTGTTCACGCTGTGGAAGGGGAAGCTCAGCTTCGAGCCGCCGATGCTCTTCGCGCTGGGCTTCATCGCGATGTTCGTCATCGGCGGGATCGACGGCGTGTGGATGGCCTCCCCCGCGGCAGACTTCACCATCCACGACACGTACTTCGTGGTCTCGCACATTCATTACGTGCTGCTCGGCGGGAGCCTGTTCGGGATCTTCGCCGCGATGTACTACTGGTTCCCCAAGATCTCCGGACGGATGCTCAGCAGGAGGCTCGGCCAGTGGCACTTCTGGCTCCTGCTGATCTCGTTCAACGTGACGTTCTTCCCCATGCACTTCCTGGGCCTGTGGGGGATGCCGCGCCGGGTGGCGACGTATCCGATCACCTCCGGGTGGGGGCTGACGAACTTCATCGAGACGATCTCCGCGTACGTGATCGCGCTGTCGATGCTCATCGCGCTCGCGAACCTCATCATCACGCTGCGCAAGCCGCGCAACGCGCCTGCCGACCCCTGGGGAGGGAACACGCTCGAGTGGGCGACATCGTCGCCGCCACCGCCGCACAACTTCGACGTGCTGCCCGAGATCCGCTCCGAACGCCCGGTCCGCGACCTGCGGCTCGCCATTAGCGCCGCGGCCAGGTCGGCGCGACCACAGGGGGCGGCAGGACCGGACGCAGCCGGCCCGGTGGAGGCGGGACAATGACCGCGAGCGAACACGTGCCCGGCAGGCCGGTCGACCGGGCGGAGCTCATCGACCGGCAGGCCGTCCGCAGCGCCAGCAGCTCGGTGACCGGCATGGTGCTGCTGGTCGCCTCGGAGGCGGTCTTCTTCGCTGCCTTCCTGGGCATCTACGCGGTGTCCTATACGCGTGCCCGGGTGTGGCCGCCGGCGGGGATCACTACCCCGTCGATCGCGGTCCCGACCGCCGGGGTCCTAGTGCTCCTGGTCAGCGGTGCGGCCATGGCGCAGGCCATGCGCCACGCCCTCCGCCCCGAATACCGGCGCGCCGTCATGCTGCGCTGGCTGGCGGCGGCGCTGGTCTGCGCCGTGGTCTTCGGCGTGCTGCTGGCCATCGGCTACGCCGACCTTCCGTTCAGCGTGGGCCAGGGGATCTATGAGTCCCTGTTCTACGTGATCATCGGGCTTGAGTTCGCACACGTCGTCGGGGGGGCGGTGCTGCTCGGGGTGGTGATGACCCGGACGTGGACGGGCGAGCTCGCCCTCCGGCGCGATCCGATACAGGCGGCGGCGATCTACTGGTACTTCGTCGTTGTTCTCGGCGTCGTGATCTACGCGGTTCTTTACCTGGCGGGGGCCTGATGAGCCCGCAGCCGGGCGGACAGCGCGGACGAGGAGGTGGCCGCGGATGACGCTGTTCTCGAGGATCTTCATGGGCCTCGGCGCGTTCCTCATCGTGGTGGGCGTCGTTTACGGGCTGGTCGGGGGGGAGTACGAGGGCACCACCGAGATGCTCACCGTGGCTGGCGGCGGCCTCCTGATCGGCGTTTACCTCTCCCGCGCGGTCCAGCGGGCCCGGGCGTCGGTGGCCGCCGAGGCGGCCGGTGCCCGACCAGGCGCCGCAGACTCCGAACCGCACGTGCCGCCCACGATCTGGCCGCTGGTGTTCGCCCTGTCCATGATCGGGATAGTCCTCGGGTCGGTGGGGCCTCGCTGGGTGCTGGCCGCGGGCGCGGTCGTCCTCGTCGCCTCGCTCGTCGGCTGGAGCCTTGACGTGCGCCGGCAGTGGCGTCATCATGACCACGCGGCGGATGCGGGGGCGGCTCACGGCGGGGCACATCGCCGGACGGGGCCGTGATGCCCCTCAAGGGAGTGGCGGTCATGAAGCGGCGCCAGTACGACCAGTGCATGCGCTGCGGCAAGGCCACCGCGTACGGCCGGTCGGTGTGCCGGGAGTGCAACCCGGCCGGGCTGCCCGAGCCCAGCCCCGCGCAGTATCATGCGACGGTCTTCCTTGCCGTCCTGCTGACACTGGTCGCGCTGGGCGTCCTTGCTCTCGTGCTGCACTGACGTCCTGGCGTCAGTGCGGAGAGTGAGCCGATGATCTTCCACCGGATTGCCCGGTCCGGCGGCGGCTGGTCGGCACGGCTGGGCGGTCTCATCCTGGCATCGGCAGCGCTGCTGCTGATTCTGCCGGCGACCGCCTCCGCGCACGCAGTGCCGGTTTCCTCCACACCGGCGCCGGGCGCCCGGCTCGGCGTGGCGCCGGGCGCGGTCGTCATCGTGTTCGACGAGCCGCTCGAGCCCCGGCTGTCGGGCACCACCGTCATCGACCCCACCGGCCGGCGGTTCACCGGCACGGTGTCCGGCAAGACCATCCGGGTGCCCCTCTCCACCAATGCGCCTGGCGTCTATCAGGTGGACTGGAAGACCGTCAGCGTGGTCGACGGGCACACGATCACCGGGACGTTCCAGTTCGGCGTGGGCGTATCGCCCGCGATGGCAACCGCGACCGCCGGGACCACCGCGCAGGGGCCGACGGCGGGGGACATTCTTGTCGCTGTCCTGCGCGGGATCGAGTACGCCCTGCTTCTGCTCGCCTGCGGGCTCGCGACGCTGAGCATCCTCGGCCGTGGCCTGCCGCTGCGGCTGCCGGCCGTCCCGGTCGCGGCCGCCCTCCTGGTGAGCGGGGTGGCCGTGGTGACCGCCGAGGCGCTGCTGGCGAGTTCCGGCGCGTCGGTGGCCGGGGTCATTGACTACCTGACGAACGGGGTCACCGGCTGGGCCCGGGTGGCGCGCCTCGCGCTGGAGGCGGCGCTGCTGGAGATGGCCATCGTCCGGGCGCGCCTCTCGCCGGTGCTGCTGGCTGGGGTCGTGATCGCGGTCGCGGTCGCCAGCCACGGCGCGGACGTCGAGCCCGCGTGGCAAGGCATCGCTGTGAACGCGGTTCACCTCGCGGCGGCGGGGGTGTGGGCTGGCGGGATCATGGCGCTGGCGCTGCTCTGGATGACCGGCCGCTGGCAGGCGGTGGGGCGCGACCTGCTGCCGCGGTTCTCCCGGATCGCACCGTGGGCCTTTCTCGTGTCGGTGGCCCTGGGGGCGGTTCTGGCGGCCCAGCTTCTCGGCGGCCCGGGCCAGGTGCTGACCACCTCTTACGGGCTCGCGCTGGTGGCGAAGGCCGTCGCCATAGCCGCGATGGTTGCGCTCTCGGTATTCGCCTGGCGGCGACTGCGGGTGGGCGTGCGAGCGGAGGCGGCGATCGCCCTCGTGGTGATCGGGGCCGCCGCCGCCCTGGCCGCGTACCCGGTGGTGCCGAAGGAGGCACGCGAAGCGGCGGAGGTCCCGGTGGCCTCCGGCTCCGGCGCGGCCAGGGCCTCGGCGTTTCCGAGGCCCGGTGACCTGACCATGGGAGGCCGGGCCGGCCAGATCATGGTCGGGCTCACGGTGCGCCCCGGGCGGCCAGGAAAAAATACGGTGAGTGCCTACCTCGCCAGTCCCGCGACGCCGGCGTCCAGGGCGCGCATCCAGGTGCAAGGCCGCTGGCATGCTCTTTCATCCTGCGGCGGGCCGTGCCGCACTGGAACCGTCGACCTGCATGGCGGGGAACGGCTGGCCCTGGCCGTCGCGGGCCAGGCCGGCGGGACGGCGGCCTTCGAGCTGCCGCCCCTGCCCGCCAAGGATGGGACCGCGCTGGCCCAGTCGGCGATCGCTCAGATGAACCGGCTGGACAGCTACCGGGTGGCCGAGGTGCTGTCGGGCTTCCGCAGCGCGTACGTGTACGCACGCCCGCATCAGATGTGGCTGCGGACGTGGTATGCGGACGGCGTCCAGCAGTCGCTGTGGCTGGGCCGCTCGCTCTACGTGAAGACGGGCCCGGGGACGCCGTGGCGGCTGAAGTCCAGGGGGACCCTCGCCCCGGTGCCGTACTTCAATTGGGACCCCTTCTGGCCGCTCACCGACGCCCGGATCCTGCGAACCGAGACCGTCTCGGGGGTGCCCGTCACGGTGATATCGGCCTTCGGCGGCCACGGCAGCAGCCCGGACAGCGTCTGGTTCACGCTCTCGGTGGACCGAGAGACCGGCCGCGTGCTGCGGTCCCAGATGTGGGCGCCCGACCACTTCATGGACGACCGCTACCACGCCTTCAACCGGCCCG
>DAITAE010000001.1:22075-24412 GCA_036824445.1 Streptosporangiaceae bacterium
GGACCCTCTCGCGGCAGCCGCAACTCGACGACGGCTCCGCCGCCGGGCCGGTCGCGTACCGCGACTGAGCCGCCGTGCGCCTCGGCGATCGCTCTTACGATGGCGAGGCCGAGCCGTGCCCCGCGCTTGCGGTTGCCGTCAGCGGCCGCGAACCGGTCGAAGAGTGGCTTCTCGTCGTCTTCCCGGATCCCGGGACCACGGTCGGCAACCTCGATAACCTCGCGGCCGTCCTCATGCCGCGCGGACGCCTCGACCTCACGCCGGGTGGAGACCTCGACAATCGTCCCCGAGGCGGTCTGGGTGACGGCGTTGCCGATCAGCTCGTCCAGGGCTTCCAGGAGACGATCGGGGTCGAGCCTGACGGCAGCATCGTCGACCTTTCCCAGGCGGACCGGCGCGCCCTTCGCTGACCAGTGGTCACATGCGTCCGCCACGACCTCACGGAGTGGGGTGAGCACCGGGCGCACGAAGTCGGGCTGGTGACTCGTGGCGAGCTCAAGCAGCCGGTCGGTGGTCTCCTTCAGCCGCGTGAGTTCGTCGATCACAACCCCTGCATCGCGAGCGGCAACCGCGTCATCCGTGGTGCGCTGGAGAATTTCAGCGTGCCCGAGGGCAATGGTGAGCGGGGTGCGCACGATGTGGGAAGCGTGCCGGACAAGATGGCGCGCGTATTCCAGCAGCACCACGTTGTGCTCGTAGACGTGGCTGATCTCCTCCCTGGCCGCCACGGCCCGGCGCACGAACAGCACCATGGCCGCGAACACCGCCGACATCAGCGGGATCTCGGCAAGCTCATCGGGCGCCTGGTCGCCGGATACGACGTCAGCGCCCAGGCTGACGCCCGTGACGACGATGACCGCGGCCAGCGCTGCGGAGGTGGGTCGCATCGCCCACACCCGCCATCCATACAGCAAAGTCAGGCTGATCCAGATAAAGTGGAATGGCACTGTGGCCCATTCCCGGAATATCAGGATCCCGGCCACATTGATCAGGACGAAAATCCACCAGCAGACCTCGACGCGGTACCGGCGCCACAATGAGCCGACCCGCTCAGCCAAGGTCAACCCTGTAGCCCACACCACGGACCGTGGAGATCACATCCGGTTCCAGCTTCGCCCGCAGCCGCCGGACGTAGACGTCGACCACGTTCGACTCGGGGAAGAAGCTGTATCCCCAGACCGACGACAGGAGGCGCTCCTTCGAAACCGTGCTGCCCGCATGCTGCATGAGCTCCGCCAGGAGCATCGATTCGCGTCGCGTCAGCCGCACGGGCCCGGTCCCGGCGTCCGCCTCCTGGCGGACCGGGTCAAGCACGACCTTGGGCGTGGTGAGAATATGCGGGTTCGGCAGGCTCCGGTCCCGGATCCGCGCCTTGATCCTGGCCAGCAGCTCATCCAGCACGAACGGCTTGGGCAGGTAGTCGTTGGCGCCCATCTCGAAGCACTGCACCTTAGACATGGTGTCGGTGAGGCAGGAGAGCACGATGACTGCCTGGCCGGGCCGGAGCCGCATCAGCCTGCGCAGAACGGACATGCCGTCGGTTCCCGGCATCAGCAGGTCAAGGATGACGACGCTGTAGGAGCCCGTGAGTGCCAGCCGCAGGCCCTCTTCGCCGTTGGTGGCAGTGTCGATCTCCAGGCCCTCGCTACGCAAGGCCCGGGAGAGGAGGCGGAGTACCCCCGGCTCGTCATCGATGGCAAGAACGCGATCGCTCATCTAAGGTCCCGGGATGGCAAAATATGCATTGCAATTACTATAACTACTGTTTAAGTCCTGCATAGCTTGTCATGGGAGAATTTGGCCGTCGAGGGATGAGTGGGCGACGGCTGGCGCATGCGCCGCCGCCGGGCCAGGGACAGGGTCCCGCTACGGACAGCCGGCGCCGGCGCTAGCCACATCGACGGCGCTGGCGGTGCCGGGGCTTGATGACCGGGATAGCGGCGACTACCGTGAGACAACGGCCGATCGCAACACGCGGGCCGCTGCACGTGCAGGGGCGACCATCATGCCGCTGGCCAGCAGAGCCACATCGGATCCGGGAACCGCCGCAGGCGCTCGGACCTTGCTCACCGCGCCTGCTGCGGAAGTCGGCCCGCCCCCACTCCCACCGCCGTTGCCGGTCTCGGCACCGCCCCAGGTCTCCCCACCCCCATCGGTGACGCCACCGCCGTCGCTGACGCCACCGCCCGTGGTGACAGCGCCGCCCGTGGTCTCGGCACCGCCTGTGGTGACGGCGCCGCCTTCGGTCTCGGCGCCGCCCAGCGTCACCGCGCCGCCTGTGATCTCGGCACCGCCTGTGGTGACGGCGCCGCCTTCGGTCTCGGCGCCGCCCAGGGT
>DAITAE010000001.1:24512-35064 GCA_036824445.1 Streptosporangiaceae bacterium
GTGGTGACGGCGCCGCCTTCGGTCTCGGCGCCGCCCAGGGTCACCCCGCCGCCTGTGGTCTCGGCACCGCCTGTGGTGACGGCGCCGCCTTCGGTCTCGGCGCCGCCCAGGGTCACCCCGCCGCCTGCGGTTACCCCGCCGCCTTTGGTTACCCCGCCGCCCGTGGTGTCGGCGCCGCCGCGAGTTACGCCGCCGCCCGCGGTTCCGCGTGCGAGACCGGTTGCGGCACGGCCGCCGGCCAGCAGCTGAGCTTGATCGAGGCACCGCCGGCGCCAGCCGGGCGAGCCGCGGCGCGGGCGTGCGGCCAGGCGCAAGGGTGACTCTCGCCGCCACCACCAGGTGATGCTGGGGTGGTTCAGAGTTGCTGCAGGTTGCCGGCGGTCGGTGGCTGCCCAGCCTGGCGCCGCCGGCCTGGACAGTCGGCATGGAGAATGGCCCTATGAGCCCGTCGTCAAAGTGGTCCTTGTGGTCGCAGGATTCCGTCTTGTCCATCGGGTCGCGTGGTTCGGTCCTGTCCATCGGGTCGGTCGGTTCCGCCCTGTCGGTGGGGTCCGTCGGGTCCTTCGCGTCCGCGTTCAGCATCGGGTCGGCGTTCTCCGTGCTGTCTCTGCTGTCGGCGATGTCGGCCGGATCGGTCATGTCGTCCCGGTCGGTCCGCGGAGTGATGTCCAGCCAGCGCCGCGGGCCCGGCCCCCCTAGCGGGCTGTGGCGACCACTGGAATGACAAGGGGGGCACAGCTCGACCTGATACGCCGCCGGCGGGGTGCCGAACGGATCACCAACGCCGAGCTGTTCTTCGATCTGGTCTACGTTTTCGCGGTCACCCAGCTGTCGCGGCACCTGCTCGGGCGGCCCACCGTCACCGGCGCACTGCAGACGGCCCTGCTGCTGGCCATGGTGTGGCTGTTGTGGGCCTACACGGCGTGGGTGACCAACTGGCTCGACCCGGAGCGGCTGCCGGTCCGCTGGCTGCTGCTTTCCCTGCTCCTGGTCGCGCTGGTGATGTGGGCGGCGATACCGGAATCGTTCGGTACCCGCGGGTTGATCATCGGCATCGGGTACGCGCTCTCTCAGATAGGCCGCAGCATCTTCGCGGTGACGGCGCTGCGCGGGCGGCCGCTGCAGCGGAACTTCCAGCGCATCCTGGCGTGGTGCGTCGTCAGCGGGGCGCTGGCGGTCGCCGGCGGGCTTGCCAGCGGACCGGTCAGGGCCTGGCTCTGGGTGGCCGCGGTCGGCGTCGACCTCCTCGGCGGCGTGTTCGGCTTCTACACGCCAGGGCTGGGCCGCTCGAAAACGACCGAGTGGACCATCGAGGGAAATCACTTCGCGGAACGCTGCCAGGCGTTCATCCTGATCGCGCTGGGTGAGTCGATCTTGGTCATCGGCGCCACGCTGTCCCGCGTGCTCGAGTCGCATGTCACCGTGGCCCAGGCGGTGGCGTTCCTGGTCGCCGTTGTCAACAGCATTGGGCTGTGGTGGCTGTACTTCGACCGGAGCGCCGGCGAGGCCGCCCGGGTCATCGCCGCTTCGGCCGACCCCGGCCGGATGGGCCGCACGGCTTACCACCTGATCCATCCGGTGATGGTGGCCGGGATCATCGTGGCGGCAGCGGCGGACGAGGTCATGGTGTCCGGGCCGGGGGTGACCGGGGTCACATGGAAGGCATGGCTCGTCCTAGGTGGCACCGCCCTGTTCATCGGCGGCCACGCCGCCTTCAAGATCGCGGTATGGCGGGCGGTGCCGTGGTCGCGTCTGGCCGCGGTGGCCGTGCTGGGGCTGCTGGGCCTGGCGGCTCCCTACGTGTCCGTGCTCGGGCTGGGAACGTGCGCGACCGCCGTGGTGATCGCCGTCGCGGCACTCGACCACTATCCGGCCGGGCACGAGCGTCAGCCCGCGCCGGGATGAGAGACCTCCACCCGGGCCGGTGGGCTGTGGCTGTGGAAGACTCGCCGGCCGCCGGGGCTGGTGGCCGTCGTGGTGCCGTTGGGGTGGAGGATCAGCGTCCAGCCCCAGCGGTGAACGACGATGAGGTGATGAAAGGCACACAGGGTGATCAAGTTATGCAGGGCGGTGGGCCCACCCGCCGAGCGGGGGATGAGGTGGTGGATGTGGCACACACTGGCGGGCTGGTCGCAACCGGGGAAGGCGCAGTGCGGGTGGCGAGTGGTGACGGCACGTCGCAGGTGAGCTGGGACGGCCGGTTCAGCCTCGGCGATATCCAGCGGGAACGGGACATCCAGTGGCTGGCCGGCGGTACCGGCGCCGGTGCCGGTGAGCTGGGGCTGGCGTAACCAGGCGGCGAGGCCGCCGGGACCGGACAAGGCGTCGGCGGCCATCGCCAGCAAGGAGCCGCGCAGCCGGGCAACCGTGTCGGCCGACGGGGGAGTGCGCGCGGGGCAGGTGCAGCCCCCGCAGTGGCAGCCGCATGGCCGGGTGCCGGGTCCGGCGCTGCCGTGGCTGGTCAGGAACAACTGCACCATCCGGTCTAGCGCGGCCGGATCCACGTGCCCCGTCACGACAGGCGCCAGGGTGGCGTCGCAGGAGGCGGCACCGGCCTCGGCGTCACGCAGCCAGCCACCCCCCCGGGCCGCGGCGGCGCGCCAGGCGGCCTCGGCTTCGGAGGCGCCGGGCAGGCTCCGCAGCTGCGACAAGGTGATATGTACCTGCGCCTGAGTGGGCTGACCGGCGCGGCCCGGCAGCATTCCCGAGGCGATCAGCCGTCGGCACGCCTCTTCCAGCCCGTCGTGGCGGCGCTGGGCGGCGGTCCGCGTGTCTTCCGGCCCGGCCTTGCGCCCCAGGGTCTCCAGCACGGCGGCCAGCGCCGCGGCGCATCCCGGGGTCAGGTCGCCGATGAGCCTGCCCGCTCCCCGGAAGGTGATGTCCAGCCACGCGCCCCGGTCGCCGAAATCACCGTCATCGCTGTCGGCCCGGTCCATGCATGCGCGCTGGTACATCTCTTCGGCCAGGCCCGCCAGGTCTGCCAGATCCGCGCCGCCGGTGGCGGCCCCGGCCAGGATCCGGTCCGCGTCCTGGCGCATCTTCTCGGGCAGCCGGTCACTCCAGGCGCAGATCGCCCTTGCCCAGGATGCCGAGATCTCCCCGGCCGCGAGCACGTCGGCGAGCACCGGGTGGGCTGCCAGCCGCCGGGCCCAGCCGATCGCGCCTGCGGCGGCACCCTTGGTCACCCGCGTCTGCCACTTCAGCCACACCCGCGCGCAGCCCTGTCCGTCGGCCTCGTAGCCGCCCTGGGTCGCGAAGGCGGCGAGGCCCTGCGCCCGCGCCGCGGTGTGCCGGGCCTCGGCCCGCTCCAGGCCGCGGAGCACCTGCGCCTGCACGTCGGCCGGTAATAACGCCGCGTCGGCGGCGTTCAGCGCTTCCAGGGCACGATCGAGCATGACCAGCGCCCCGGACACGCCTGCTGGCACCTGCCCGTCGCACATGCTGGTCACCTCCTGCCCCGGCCAGACGTCCGATCCGAATATTAGTTCGATCCTATATATAGGCACCGACATTCCCGGGCCGGTCGGCCGAAGTACGAGAATTTCAGGGCCCGTTCTCAGGCAGGCGGGGCGGTCCTGACCCCGGGCCCGCCAGCCCGGGCATGGTCACCGCCCGAGCGGACGCTCAGCATAGAAGCAGGCTGCCGCGGGCAGGGGTCACCATGCGGCAGCGTCGCCGGGCGGGCAGGGTCACTGGGCGGGCAGGGTCACCGGGCGAGCAGGGCGACCTCGCCGCTGGCCCCGTCGATCGCGGCAAGCCAGGAACCGTCGGCGGCACCGCCGCCGGTCGCGATCTCCGGACGGCATCCGGTCACCGTCGGCACGCCGGGCCCAATGCCGGCCGCGGGCGGGCACGGGTCGGCCTCGGCCCGCATAATGACTCCGCGCGCGCCAATCAGCAGCGGTGCGTGGGGCGGCAACGGGCGGTCCACGAGCAGGATCGCGCCTTCATGGCGCCCCGCGTCGCGCTCGTTGGAGCCGTAGTGCACGAGGCGGCCGACCGCGACGCCGGGCACGGCCGGATAGGCGGGGACCCGCGTGCCGCACGCCCGCACCGTGGACGCGAGGAACGGCAGCCAGCGTTGAGCCGCCTGCCAGCCGCGCGCTGCGCTGCCGTCAGCCTGGCCGACCACGACCGCCAGGAGCCGGGTCGCCAGGCGCAGGTCGATCGGACGGGCCGAGGCCAGCACCGCCAGGCAATCTGCGACGTGCTCCCCGGTCAGGCCCTCGACCGCCCGTTGGGCCGCATCCTCGAACATGCTCCCGCCGGACCGGGCCCACCATGCCTGGCGCATCGCCTCGCGGTACAGGCCAGCCAGGTCTCCGGCCCTGGCCTGGGAGATCTCCACCCAACTGGCCGGATTCGTGGCCGCGGACGTGATTGCTGAGCACAGCCGGTCGATCCTCGGCGTCCCGCCCGCCCAGGGCAGGACGTACTGCTCGGCAAGTATGGGCGGCAAACGTTCCAGGAGCCGGGTGAACACCGTCGCCGTGCGGGTGTGCTGAGGAGAGATCGCCTCCGGGTGGACGTATGCCCCGAGCGGTGCGACCGGCGCTGAGTGGTGAAGCAGGTAGCCGTTCACCCGGCGGGGATCAATCTGGCCCGGCGGGATGGCCGGGCCAGGTGCCCGTGATCGACCTCACCACGTTGTCGTGTCACCGCGTGCTCCCTTGTTGCGGGAAGGGGAGTCCGGTCGTGCGCAGCTCTTCAATTGAGTCAACGTTCAGGACCCGTCAATGCCTCGGACGTTAGCAGCATCCAACCGGGATGTGAACGCGTTAGCTGGTCTAATTCGCTGTCCGTTCACCTAAAAGACACCTGCACGTTGGTTACAGCAGAGACCGGATCTGCTTAACGGGACACAGCGGTGGCTCTGAGCCGCCACAGCAACCACATTCCGCCGCTTCGGCCGACGTCGCACTATGATGATCGGGCCGGTCGGCGGCGCATGATTGCGGTCATAGGCGGCCAGCGGCGCATGATTGCGAGGAGGGGTGGGCTGACGTGGGGGTCGGGAAGGTCGGCGGCAGGAAGCGGGCGGTTGGCACGCGCGACCGCGTCATGGCACACCTGCTGATGACCGGCGACGTCACGGACCCGAGCGGCCTGGCGAGCACCGTGCTGGCGGAGGCGGTCGGCTATCCGGGCTCCAGCGTTGCGTTCGCGCAGCTGCTGTCGGGGATGGAGCGGTCCGGGCTGATCAAGCGCGAGGTGCGCGGCAAGCGCACCTACCGGATCACTCTGGTGAAGGCCGCACTGGCCCCAGCCCGGCCGGAGCCGGCGCTGCCGCGCGGCGGCAACGGCGGCGCCCGCGAGGCCGCCCCGGCTGGCACCGAGGACTTCGACTACGACGAACTGGCGCGGCGGCTCCTGCTGCAGGTCGTGCGGCGGCTCGGAGCGGAGCCGGGCCCGGCGGAGGACGCCGTGCCCGGCCCAGCCGCCGGTGGCGGCGAGCCGGCGCTGGCCCGGACGGTGGCCGGCCTGGAGCAGAAGCTGGCCAGCGTCAAGTCCAGGCAGCGGCGGCTGACCGAGGAGAACGCCAAGCTGCGTGAGCAACTCCGCGCGGCGCAGGAGAGCCTCGCCCAGGCCCAGGAGCGCACCGGTGCCGAACGGATCGCCGGGCGGCTCGACAGCGCGGAGATCGAGCTGCTTGAGCGGCTGCTGTCGCCGCTGCGCGACAAGGGAAGCCGGCCGGGGGAGGCCGGTGCCGGCTGACCCGGCCGGGCAGGGAATCGGGTGCCCGAGCCCGGCAGTCACACGCCTGGCAAGATACGGCCAGCCCAGCCCGGCGGCCCGGAGACTCACCTCGGAGTCTGGAAGCCATCACACCCCAAGTGAGCCCGATACGCAATCATGTCGGCCGAAGCCTATTCCGTCACCCTCAATGACGACGACCCGGGCTGGCACGTGATTAAGCTAGCGCCGGGTCGCCGGCCCAGCAAGCATGGTGAGCGGGCGCACCGAGCTGGCGGATCGTCCGCAGGGCGCAGAGCGTGCCGCCCACCCAGCGGCCGGTGGCGGCGTCCAGCCGCTCCGCGGTGGCAGCATGGCATCGTGCGCGCGGCCCTGATCGGGCCGGGGCGCCGACCCACCCGCGCCGTTGCGGGCCCCCAGGAACTCTCAGGAACCGGACGATGGCCGATCTCATCACCAGCAGCGCGAATCCCGTCGTCAAACGCATGCGGCTGCTCGCCGAGCGGCGTCACCGGCGGCGTGAAGGCGCGTTCGTGGTGCAGGGAATCCAGCCGGTGTGGCAGGCGGTGGAGGCCGGTGCCGACATCGAGACGCTGATCGTGGCACCTGGGCTGCTCGGCCGCTCGTCGGCCGCCCGGGGGATCGCCGGGATGGTCGCCGCGCAGGAGGCCGCGGGCGTGCGGGTCGCCAGGCTGAGCGACGAGTTGTTCGGCAGGCTTTCCGACCGCGAGGGCCCGGCCGGGCTCGCCGCGATCGTGCGCGGGCGGGTAATGATGCCCGGCGAGCTGCCGGGCGGGCCGCGCACGGTCTTTGTCGCCCTGCACGAGGTCGGTAACCCCGGCAACCTCGGCACCATCATTCGCACCGCGAACGCGGCCGGAGCGGGCGGCGTCATGCTGGTCGGCCAGACCACCGACCCGTTCGACCCGGTGGCCGTGAAGGCCTCGATGGGTGCGCTGTTCAGCGTGCCGGTGGCGCAGGCGAGGGACGCCGGGGAGTTCTTCGCCTGGGCGGCCGGGCGCGGTGTCAGCGTCATCGCCTCGGCGGCGGGAGCGGCTGCGGACTTCTGGGGCGCCAGCTATCCCATGCCGCTCGCCCTGCTGCTCGGCGCGGAGGGGACCGGCCTGCCCGAGGAGATACTCGCCCGAGGCGACGCGGCGGTGCGCATCCCGATGGTGGGCACCGCCGAGTCGCTCAACCTCGCGGTGGCGGCCGGCCTGCTGCTGTACGAGGCGATGCGCCAGGCCGGGGACCTGTCCTGAGGCTTTCCATATGTGACCTGTCCTGAGGCTTTCCATACGTGAAGGAGCCCCGGCCCGCCTGGGCCGGGGCTCCCATCATCGCGCGATCGTCAGCATCCGTCGTAGGCGGACCATGGCGCGCTGCCCGACTGGGCATAGGCCTTCTGGAACGCCTGCTTCTGGGTGGCCGCCGACGCGTTCTGAGGCAGCCCGGAGTAGCCCAGGGATGCCCAGGTGGACGGCAGGAAGCCGTACAGGCCGCCGGCTCCCGACGAGCCGTTGACGGCGGTCGGGTCACCGCCGCTCTCGCGCTGGATCACGCACTGCTCGAAGCTGCCGGACGCCCCGCTGTACGACTGCGCGGGGGCGGCCGGAGCCGGCCCGGCAGCGGGGGCCGCGGTCACAGGCTGCGGAGGCGGGGCCGGTATAGCGGCCATGGCGGCATGGTCGAGCCAGTCCCGGCGCGGGTGCCACGGCGAGAGCCGCAGCCGCATTCCGGCCCGGATCGCGTTCGGGTTGTTGATCTTGCCACGGTTCACCCACCACAGGGCCGGCCACCGGTTGGCGGCGCCGTACTTGTGCGTCGCGATGCTCGCCAGGCTGTCGCCCGCCTTGACCGTGTAGTGGTGGTGGTGGTGAGCCGACGCTGGATGTAGCGAAAGTGTGATCGCCAGCGCCGCCTTCGGCAGCACGGAAGCTGCGATACTTGAAGCAATCATGGCTGTGGTCCTCCAAGGGGTTGCGCCATGAGAAAGGCCCGGCCTCGGTGTGCCAGCACCGGCCGGGCCGCCTTTGCTGATCTAGGTCTTCCTGCGAGCCTCCTCCCGCTCAGCGACCGCGAGCTGCCGCTCCAGCATGTAAACGACCTGCCCATGAAGCGAGCGGTGCTGGTGTGCTGCGAGCTGCTCGAGGCGCTGGTGGAACGCGAGCGGCACCCGCAAGGTGATCTGCTTGAGATCGCCTCGCGGGCCCTTCCGCACACGTCCCTGATCGGCCATCGCAGCACAGTACCAGCACGCTGCTGCTTGGTTGAATCGCCAATCAGGACCGTATACGTATACGAATTATCGTGTTTAACAGGGATGATAGAGTGCGCCTCCGTGGCCTGAGGGCCAACTCAAGGCCTATTCCTGTGATATACCTCTCCTCCGGCGTAGCATCAAAATGTATTCATAACGATGCTGAATCTCGCGGGCGGCGGCTTGCCGGAATCCGTTGCCGTGCCGGCAGCTGCGGCCGCTGGGCCTCTTGCGTGAGCTGGGAGCTCACCTCCCTGTAAGCTAGGGGCGCTCCCGGCGTTCCGGCGGGCCGCCGCGGAGGCGGCACGCTGCTGGCTGGCCGGCGGCGGAGTAGCTCAGTCAGGCAGAGCAAGCGGCTCATAATCGCTGTGTCGCCGGTTCAAGTCCGGCCTCCGCTACGAGCACGCCGACTGCCCCGTTGGCCCCGTGTGGGACCGGCGACGGCAGCCGGAATGCTGGTCCGTCCATGGGCGTTCACGCTCGGGCGACGCGTACCGTCCATCCCGCGGGCTGGGCCCGCGGGTCCATCTCAGAGAAAGGCACTCCCACGTGGCTGCCACTGACGTGAGGCCCAAGATCACCCTGGCCTGCCAGGAGTGCAAGCACCGCAACTACATCACGCGCAAGAACCGGCGTAACGACCCGGACCGGATGGAACTGAAGAAGTACTGCCCGAACTGCCGCAAGCACCAGCCTCACCGCGAGACCCGCTAGCGCACGCTCGCGATCAGCGCGGTGGGCATTAACAAGGATTACGTCGGCCGCACCTTCCCGGCGACCGCGCCTTACGAGGTCAGCCGGGTCAAGGTCGCGGAGTTCGCCGATGCGATCGGCGACCCCAACCGCGTCTTCTATGACCTGGCCGCGGCGCAGGCGGCCGGGTACCCCGACGTCATCGCCCCGCCCACGTTCGCTGTTGTCGTCGCCATGGCCTCCAGCCGCACGGCGGTGGGCGATCCCGGGCTGGGGCTCAACTACGCGATGGTCGTCCATGGGGAGCAGCGGTTCGACTACTCCCGGCCGCTGCACGCCGGGGACGTGGTGACCGCGCAGTCCACCATCTCGGCGATCCGGGAGGTCGGCTCGATCACGATGCTCACCACCGAGACACAGATCCGCACCGTCGACGGGGAGCATGTCTGCACCGGATTCTCGACGCTGGTGGAACGGGGAGCGGCATGAGCGCGGTGAGCAGCCCGGTCTGTTACGAGGACGTGACCGTCGGCACTTCGCTGCCCACGGTGACCTACCCGGTGACGCGGCTCAGCCTCATCAAGTACTGCGGGGCGTCCGGCGATTTCAACGTGATCCACTGGAACGAGCGGATCGCCAGGTCGGTCGGCCTGCCGAACGTCATCGCGCACGGCATGTTCACCATGGCGCAGGCGGGACGGTACGTCACCGACTGGGCCGGTGACGCCGGGGCACTCGTGGAGTTCGGGGTCCGGTTCTCGGCCCCCGTGGTCGTGCCGGACGACGAGGCAGGCGCCACGATCGAGGTGAGCGGGACGATCGAGGACAAGCTCGACGGCAACCGCGTGGTGCTCGGCCTTACCGCGCGCTCCGGTGAGGAGAAGGTGCTGACCCGCGCCCGCGCGGTCGTGCGCCTGCCGTGACCATGGCGCCCGAGACGGCGAAGGTCCGCGAGCGGGTCGCGCTGGCGGACTACACAACGTTGCGGCTTGGCGGGCCCGCTCACCGGCTGGTGGAGGCGGCGACCGACGAGCAGGTTGTGGCCGAGGTCGGCGCCGCCGACGAACGCGGTGAGCCGCTGCTGATCCTGGGTGGCGGCAGCAACCTCGTCGTCGCCGACGAGGGCTTTCCCGGAACCGTGGTTCACGTGGCCACGAGCGGCGTCCGCGGGGGCGGCGGCGCGCTGGGCACGAACGGGCAGGGCGGCTCCGGGCCGGGCACCGGCGGGAACGGCCAGGACTCGGTCGAACTGACGGTGGCGGCGGGCGAGGACTGGGATGCGGTGGTCGCGGCCTGCGTCGGCGAACGGCTGGCGGGCCTGGAATGCCTGTCGGGGATCCCTGGCCGCGCCGGCGCCACGCCGATCCAGAACGTCGGCGCCTACGGCCAGGAGGTTGCCGAGCGGATCATCTCCGTGCGGGTGTATGACCGTAAGCGCGGCGCCGTGCTGGATCTGGCCGGCGCCGACTGCGGCTTCGGGTACCGCACGAGCGCCTTCAAACGCAGCATCCAGGCGGAGTCGGCGCCCGGCGAACCGGCCACGGTGACCGGCCGGTTCGTGGTGCTGAGCGTGCGGTTTCTGCTCGCCAGAGATCGCCTGTCCGCGCCCGTGCGCTACGCCGAGCTTGCCCGCGCCCTCGGCATTGCGGAGGGAGACCGGGCGCCGCTCGCCGCCGTCCGTACCGCCGTCCTCGGCCTGCGCCGGGGCAAGGGGATGGTGCTTGACCCGCGCGACCCGGACACCAGGAGCGTCGGCTCGTTCTTCCTCAACCCGGTGCTCGACGACGAGAGCTTCGCCGCGCTCGAGCGCGTGGCGCGGACCCTGGCCGGCCCCGGGATCCGGATTCCCCGCTACCCGGCCGGCGACGGCCTGGTGAAGGCGTCGGCCGCCTGGCTCATCGAGCA
>DAITAE010000638.1:0-2713 GCA_036824445.1 Streptosporangiaceae bacterium
AGCGTGTGCCCGCCTGCATGGGCGAGAACGTGCATCAGGCGCTCTCCATGAAGTAGACGGGGTGCGCGGGCTGAGGACGTGCCAGCACGATGTCACGGCCGGATGGCCTGGGAGAAGTAGCCGGACAGCGGCTGCCCGCCCGCGGGGACGGCGTCGATGCTAAAGGTCCACCGCCCGGGGGTGAGGCCCAGGTTCGCCGCGAAGTGACCGCTGGTGAGCCGGATTAGCTTCAGGGGCCTGTCGGCGCCGCCGGGCGTGATCGTCTCGGCGCTGGCGGAGGTGATGGGCTCCTCCTCGCCCGACGCCCGGAAGAAGGTGAAGTGAACGGTGCTCGGTCCTGGCTTGGCGGGGTCCAGGTAGGTCTGCAGGCTGAGGCCGTTCCTCAGCTTGATCGTGTAGAGAACAGGCAGGCCGGGCGATCTTGAGACGGTGATCTGCTCGGGAGGCAGCCGGGTGCGCAGCCGCAGGGAGATGTCGGTCGCCGTCGTCGCCTGCTGAACCACGACGTCGATAGACCACTGGCCGTCGATGGAAAGGTTGGTCCCGCGCCCGGTCCACGTGCCGGCGGCGGTTCGGGTGAGGCTGAGGCTGGAGGCCACGTTCGGGTTGCTCGGCAGCGAGAACTCCAGCCGGACGCTGCGGGCGGGGAGCGAGCGGCCCGAGTCGTAGTGCCGGAGCTGAACCTGGAACACGTTGGGCCCGACCGTGCCCGGCGACGCCGTGAGGCGCACCCGCGCCGTCGTGGCGAAGTCGCTGCCCGTCACGGTGACCGAGGGAGAAACGGTCTTCTGCCCGGCGGCTTTGACGAAGCTTGCCGGGGGCAGCCCGCTGAGCACCGCGGCCGCCACCAGCACGATGGCCGCCAGCGCGACCTCGGATCTGACCGAGCGCCGGAGCGAGCCGATGGCCCGGGCACCCGCACCCCCTGGCGGCGGGGCACCGGCCATGGGGAGCCGACTGCGGGTGTCTGCGTCCCCGCCCCCCGGGGGATCCGCTTCCCCGCCTCCCGGGGGATCCGCTTCCCCGCCTCCGGGGGGATCCGCCGCCGCGCCGGCCATGACCAGCGATGGCCTGCCCGGCGCCGCGGGCGCGGAACGGACGACCCTGGGCACCAGCCGGTACCGATTTCGCCACGCCACGCCCATCAGCACCACGAACAGGCCGGTCTTGATGAGCAGGACGACGCCGAAACGGGTCGACACCAGCGCTGCGAGGCTGCCGACTTCCGGCACCGCCCGTAGCACCCCGGTCACGGCGATGACGGCCACGGCGGCGAACGCCAGCTGCGAGAAACGGCGGACAGCCGCCGCCCTCGCCGCCCTGTCCAGGCCCCGGAGCCCTAGCAGGAGCCAGACCAGGCCGCCGACCCACACTCCGGCCGCGAGCATGTGCAGCCACTGGTCGGCGACGTTGAGCAGCCGGACCGACGAGGTGGTCTCGGCGTGCCCGGCCTGGGCGTGCACGAACAGCGCGCCCGCGGCGGCCACCCCCAGCACCGCCAGCCGCGGGCCCTCCGGGCGGCGCGCCGCGAGCAGCGCGGCCACCCCGCACACGGCCACGGCGGCGGCCTGAGCCAGCAGCGACCGCCCGGCCGCGGCGCCGAACAGCTCCAGTAGCGGCACGCCCGCCGCCGCTTCCTCCGCAAGGATCATGATGAGGATGCCGACAGCCGCACACAGCCATCCGGCCGCGATCACGAGCGGCGCCCGCTCTGGCAGCCGCCACCCGAAGACGAGCGCGCCAGTGGCCCCGGCGGCGGCCAGCAGCGCCAGCCCCCAGTACAGCAGCCACAGACCGGCCACGGCGGCCGGAGACGGAGCCGAGCCCGCCGACGGCGAACCGCCCTTCGCCGCCTGGGCCGCAGCCACACCCGACGAGGGCTGGACCCCGATGCCGAAGGCGAAGGAGCCGCCGGTCACGTGCCCGTCGACCTTCGATACCGTGCGCCAGCTGACCGTGTACACGCCGTCGGCCAGCCGTGGCAGGGGGACCCGCAACTCCTGCGCGTTGCCTGGAGCCGGGGTCGGCTTGCCGACGCCGGGGACCGCCTGGCCGGAGGAATTCAGCAGGGACACCGTGGACAGGCTGGGCTCGGGCGCCTCCGTGAAATAGAGCAGCATCGTGTGGGGCGCCTGGGGCAGCGACGCGCCCGCCGCTGGATACGACCGTTCCAGCAGCGCGTGCGCGGAAGCGGGCGAAGCCAGCACACCGACCCCCGCAAGCGCGAGAACGGCGACCAGCAAGACCGCCCGCAGCGATCTCATTCCACGTTGACCGGGTGCTGGCTACCCGCCGCAGACCGGGAGCGCGACCATCGGGCGAGGGCGATCCCGCCAACGCACAGCCCTGCCGCGCCGACGACGAGCCCGGCGATCCCGACCGCGAGTGCCGTGGAGGCCGAGGCCGCCTTGCTGTCGGCGGCGTGGATCGCCGCGGACAGCCTGGCCGACTGGGCGTTCAGGCGCTGCGCCAGCTGCAGGTTCGACGGCGCCTGCTGCGGGAACTCGATCCCGGCTGGGTCGTGCGCGCTGTCGAACGTCGTGGGCGATGACTTCACGGTGATGTTCACCTTATGGCCCTGGATGTGGCCGAAGAGATGGAAGGTGTAATCGCCGGGGACGGTCGGGATGAAGTAGGCGTTGTACACCCCCTTGGTTCCCTGGCCGCTGTCGGGATCAAACGACGACACCAGCGGCAGCAGCTTGGTCTGGGT
>DAITAE010000115.1:0-2567 GCA_036824445.1 Streptosporangiaceae bacterium
TGCCACGGCAGTCCTCCGCTCAGGTTCCGGCCGCCAGCTCGCCGGCCAGCGCGCCGAGCGGGATGCCAGGATCGGCGAGCGCGGCCACCTTGACCTGCTGGCGCGAGCGGATCAGCGCTTGCACGTCCTCATTCACATCCCAGACATTGACGTTCATGCCGGCCGTGACCCGCCCGTCGCGCAGCCAGAACGCGATGAACTCGCCACCGGCGCGGTCGCCGCGGAACACGACTTCATCCCATTGCGGCGCATATCCCGAGTATTCCATCCCCACGTCGTACTGGTCGGAGTAGAAGTACGGGATGTGGTCGTAGCTGACCTCCTGGCCGAGCAGCGCCTGCGCGGCCGCGGGCCCCTGGTTGAGGGCATTCGCCCAGTGCTCCACGCGGATCCGCTGCCCGAAGAACGGATGCCACGCGTTCGCGACGTCGCCGGCCGCGAAGATGCCGGGCGCAGCGGTCCGCAGCTGGGCGTCGACCACGATCCCGTTGTCGACCTCCAGGCCCGCGTCGGTGGCCAGGCCGGTTCGCGGCACGACACCGATGCCGACGACGGCGAAGTCGCACTCGATCGCGCGGCCGCTGGCGGTCCGTACCCGCGTGATCGCGCCGGTCCCCTCGAACGATTCGACCCCGTCGCCGAGCAGGAGCTCGACGCCGCGGGAGTCGTGGACGTCCCGGTAGAAGCTCGCGACCTCGCTGCCGAAGATCCGCTCGTTCGGCAGCGCCTGCGGGTCGATGACGGTGACCTCGAGCCCGCGCTGGCGCGCCGAGGCGGCGAACTCGCTGCCGATCCAGCCTGCGCCGACCACCGCCACCCGGCCGCCGGCGGCGAGCCGCGCCCGGAGCAGATCGCAGTCGGCGAGCGTGCGCAGGTAGTAGACACCGTCCAGGTCCGCGCCGGGAATGCGCAGGCGGCGCGGCTCGGAACCGGTCGTGAGCAGCAGCCGGTCGTAGCCGAGCGTGCGGCCATCGTCCAGCGTCACGCGTGACGCACCGGGGTCGATCGCGGTCACCGTCATCCCGGTCAGCAGCTCGATCCCCTGCTCCGCGTAGAACCCCTCCGGGTGGACGTAGGCGTTACCGCGCTCGGACTCACCCCGCAGGTAGTCCTTGGTCAGCGGCGGCCGCTCGTAGGGCCGCTCCGGCTCGGCGCCGATCAGCACCACCCGGCCGTCGAAGCCACGCGTGCGTAGCTCCTCCGCCGCCTTGGCACCGGCAAGGCTCGCGCCGACGATCAGGAACACCGGTCTGGTCATCGGATCCTCTCTTCGGTCAGGCTCATGCGCAGCCGCGTGAGCGATTCGGAGGCCGGACCCGACCGGCATACCGCCCCGTTCTAACGAACATCAAGGTTGACGATAGACCCGAATGAGTAATTTAGTCAATCATCTTGTGCTATAGAAGCGTTCCGCGTCGCCATGATGCGTTGCTCGCCCCGGCACGGCGGTCTGGGCACGGTGTCCGTGCCCAGGTGCGGTGCCCGTGCCCAGGTGCGGTGCCCGTGCCCAGGTGCGGTGCCCGTGCCCAGGTGCGGTGCCCGTCCGGCTGGGCGCGGACGGGCACGGCTAGCGCGGCGTCCTCCCGGATCCACGGAGTATCCGCCTGTGATCATGACGCTGGTGCACGCTTGACGACACCCAAGTCATGATCATTCTTGTGGGCCGCGCGCTTTGGCATGATCATGGGATTGCTGCTGCACGAACGATAGTGATCCCATGATCACGATCCCGGGCCGGCGGCGGGCGGCGGATCCGGGTCACGTGATTTGGGCGATATGTGCTTCGATGGCCGCGCTGACCAGATCGGGATGCGTGATGGGGGCCATGTGGCCCGCCTCCGCCAGCTCGGCCGTGCTCACGTCGGGCAGGACGTGGGTGAGCAGCCGGGCTACCGCGCGGGTGGACGCCGGAGACTTGCCGCCCACCACGTAGAGCGTGGGCAGATCGAGCGACGCGTACGCCGCCAGCGGTGTGGTCTCGGCGAATATCGCGGACCATTCGCTGGATACGGTGCGCATGGCCCGGGCGGCCGCGGCCCGCCGGTGCGGGGGCATGCCCGCCCAGGCACCCGGGCCCATCCAGTAGTCGATGAACCGCCTGGCCGCGCCGTCCAGCGCTCCGAGCTCCACGGCGATCCTGGTGTGCTGGCACACCGCGACGACCTCGCGCGCCGCCGGCTGTCCCGGATCCTCGGCGAGCAGCAGGCCGAACAGAACCGGCTCGATGAGCACCAGGGACCGGAAGCGGCCCGGGTAGGTGAGTGCGGCACGCGCGGCGACCGCGCCGCCATAGGAATGCCCGACGAGATGAACCGGCTCGCCCGCGGCCTCGAACACGGGCTCGAGCAAGGCGACCTCGTCGGCAAGGGTCGGTTGCCGTTCAGCCGGCCACGGCGGGCTGTCCCCGGCACCGTAGAGGTCGGGGGACAGCACCCGGTAGCGGCCGGCCAGCCGGCGCCCGAGCGCCTGCCACTGGCGGCCCGAGCTGGCGCTCGCGTGCAGGCACACCACACTGGCGATGGCCTGTGCGCTCTGCTGGTCACGGCGTGCCTGCCCCGCGCGCCGCG
>DAITAE010000115.1:2667-10190 GCA_036824445.1 Streptosporangiaceae bacterium
CTGGCGATGGCCTGTGCGCTCTGCTGGTCACGGCGTGCCTGCCCCGCGCGCCGCGCCGCGGCCGCCCCCGCAGGCTGCGCCGTGACCGCCCCCGCAGGCCACGCCGTGGCCGCCCCCGCGCGCCACGCCAGGGCAGCCTGGCCGGGCAGGCCCCGGACCCGTTCTGAGTCCGGAGCCTGCGCTGGATGCCGGTGCATCGCGTTCTTCCCTGGCACGGGCACCCGTGCTAGAAGCCGGATCCGTTGGCAGGCTGGATGTTCTGGTTGATGTGGAAGACGTTGTCCGGGTCGTAGCGGTTCTTGACATGCGCGAGCCGGTCGTAGTTGCCGCGGTAGGCGGCTTTGACCCGGTCCTGGCCCTCGCTCATCATGAAGTTGACGTAGCCCCCGCCTGCCGAGGCCGGGTGCAGCTCCTCCCAGTAGTCCCGCGCCCACTGGGAGATGCGGCCGGCGCCGGCGGGGTCCGGGTCGGTGCCTATGATGACTCCCGCCCAGCCGCCGTCCCGGTAGGCGAAGGCCGTCGCGTCCCCGGGCACCCGGCCGACGGCGCCGTCGATGGGGTGAAGGTGCATGGCGGAAAGACCGGTCGGCAGCTGCGCGCCGTACTTGACGTGCACGTCGATCGCCGCATCCGAGATCTCGGTGAAGAAGTCCGCCTTCCAGTACTGCTGCAGCCCGGCCGGGTTCAGGGCGTCGAACGCGCCCTGCAGCGCGCTGAACGGCATGGCCTGCAATCCGACGACCAGCGGGGAGCCGTAGCTCCTGATCGGCTCGAGTACCTCGTCGGCTCGATCGTGCGCTCCGGTGTAGCACCAGACGATGCCCGACACCTTGCGGCCCCAGAGCTCCTCCGGGAACGGCGCTGCGGGGGGGATGCTGAGCAGCGCGAAAAAGCCGCTCAGCTCCTCGGGCAACGACGGCAGCAGTTCCCGGTACCAGCGCATCACCGAGGGGGTGTCGGCCAGGTCGTACAGGACCGGGCCGCCGATGATCGTCCCGTGCTCACCGATGTCGTGCCAGCGGAACGTGAACGAGGTGACGATGCCAAAGTTCCCGCCGCCGCCGCGCAACGCCCAGAACAGGTCCGTGTGGGAGCTCTCGCTGGCAGTCACGAACGTGCCGTCGGCCAGCACCACGTCGGCTGCGACCAGGTTGTCGACCGTCAGGCCGAACCGCCGGGAAAGGTAGCCGATACCGCCCCCGAGGGTCAGGCCGGCCACCCCGGTCGACCCCAGAATCCCGAAGGGAACGGCCATGCCGAACGCCGCCGTCGCATGATCCACGTCGGCCAGGGTGCATCCGGCGTCGGCGCGGACGGTGTGATTCTGCGGGCTGACCGTGGTGCTGCGCAGCAAGGAGAGGTCGATGACCAGGGCGCCGTCCCAGACACCGAGGCCACCTACGCTGTGGCCGCCGCCACGGACGGCGATCTCGACATCGTGCTCACGGGCGAACCGCACGGCGGCGATGACGTCGGCGGTGTCCCGGCAGCGCACGATGGCAGCCGGGTGCCTGTCGATCATGGCATTGTAGACGGCACGCGCCCCGTCATAGCCGGGATCTCCCGGCTTGATCAGGTCACCGCGCACGGCGGCTGCCAGTTCCTCATGCGGGGCGGTGGTAATGGCGGTCGAGGTGGTCATGTCGGGTCCTTCGGGTGCGTCGTTGAAGTTCGGTGCACCCCGAAGGTACGAACTGCGGCGTTCGCGGAGCGTTCGGGCGCGGGCGCCTGCGCTACGCCGTCGGGAGAACGCCCGGAGCGGACGGACGAACGCCTCGCCGGCGGAGATCACGCTCGCAGCGCCGGAGCAGCGCGACACTGCCATGCGCCGACGCCAGTTCCGCCGCGGAGCGGAGCCGCGCGGCGGCGCCTTCCCCGTCGTCGTACGCGGCGCGCATCCGCATCACCTCGGGCAGCCACCACACGTCGTCGTTGGCGTGCGCGGCGGCGATGGCCGCGTCGAGTGCCGCCCGCGCCGCATCCGGGCTGCCGGTGCGGGCCGCCAGGTCGGCGAGCAGCGCCAGCCAGTACGGCATGCGCGCGAACGCGCCCTCCGACTTCAGGTTGTCGATGCCCCGCTGGGCGAGGCCGATGCCCGGCTCGTCCGTGCGGGACCAGCCGTCGAGAATCAAGGCCCACTCACGGTAGTAAGCGAAGTCGTACCGGCCGCACAGCTCGCGCAGCTCACCAACGGCGTCCCTGAGCTCGCGTGCGTCGTCGCGCATCTGGTGCGTGACGCAGCCGTAGGCAAGGGCCACCGCCAGGCTGTACGGGTGGTCGATCGACCGGGCCAGCCGGATCGCCTCGTGACACGCGGCCAGGGCATCGTCGTCGTGGCCCAGCAGCCAGTGGGCATGCGCCGCCCAGGCCGTGCCGTGCACGTCGGCCCGGGTGCCGATGCTCAGCGAGTCGGCACCGCTCGCCAGCTTGGCGGCGAGCTCCAGGTGACGCAGCCCCTCGGCGAGCATCCCCAGGCTGACGGCCGACCCGCCCACGGCGAAGTGAGCCGCTCCGCTCAGCTCGGAGTCGGGGTCGACAAGGGCAAGGGCACGGGTCGCGACCTGATAGCCATCGGCCGTGCGTCCCTGGACGAACCGCGTCGTCCAGAGCCCGGCCAGGCCGGTGACCGCCGAGTCCCTGCGGCCAAGCGATTCGGCGAGAGCGATCGAGCGCTCAAGCGTCTGCTGCAGGTCCGGGGATGAGTAGCCGTACCTGGCGTTGAGGGGTGTCGCCATGGCCTCGAGGACAGCGAGTTCCTGCCTGTCCCGGTCCCTTCCCTCGGGCAGGTTGCGCACGATCGACAGCGCCTCCCGGTGCAGCCGGATCGCCTCGGCGTGGGCGAATCTGCCCGCCGCGACGTCAGCCGCGCGCCGGTAGTAGGCCACCGCCCGCCCGGGCCGCCCGCCCCGCGCGTACTGCTCGGCGAGCTGAGCCGCGACCGCATCGGTGTCCTCGGCGTGGAGCAGCTCGAGGCCCTGCGCGATACGCCGGTGCAGCAGCCAGCGTTTTGGCGGACTGACCTGGGCATATGCCGTTTCGCGGAGCATTTCGTGTGAGAAGTCGTAGCCGTCGCCGAACTCCCGCATGATCCTGCGCCGCCACAGCTCGTCGACCGCATCCACGACGGTGTCGGCCTCGAGGTCGCTCGCCTCGGTGAGCAGGTCGAGGGTGAAGTTCGCGCCCACCGCCGCCGCCAGGCCGGCCACCTCCCGGGCCGCAGGGGTCACCTGCTCGAAACGCTTGCGCAGCACGGCCGTGAGATCGCCGGCGGGCGGCGGCGCGCCGCCGGGATCGGCGGTGCCGCGCACCGCCTCGATGATGTACAGCGGGAAGCCTCCGGTTGTCGCCTGCAGCAGGCCGGTGTCGGCCTCGGTGAGGGGGTGCCCGGACATCGCCTGGGCGAGATGCGCCGCGTCGGCGGCCTCCAGCGGGCCGAGGGAGAGCTCGGTGAGCAGGCCTGTGGCCCGCATGCGGAATGTCCACCCAACGAGTTCGGGATCATCGTCGAGATTGTCGTCGCGCAGCGTCCCGGCCACGAGAAGCTGAGCGCCGTCGGCCAGGCCCAGGCAGAACGTGATGAAGGCCAGCGTCTCCTGGTCGCACCACTGCACGTTGTCGAGCACCAGCAGCAGCGGGCGGCCGACGGCGAGGAGCGCCCGCGCCAGGCCCTCGAAGAAGCGGTGACGCTGCCAGGCATCCACGATCGCCCTCGGCCCGGCCTCCCGCGCCCCGTGGCCCCCGTCCGGCAGCAGCCTGCCGACCTCGGCCCGCCAGGCCGGGTCCAGGGTCGCGGCCGCCGACTGGACGACTGGATTGCGCAGCCAGTCCGCCACGGGGGCCAGCGCGAGCCGCCCCGAGGTGCCGAAACACTGGGTGCTCGCGACGACAGCGCCCTGCAGCCGTGCCATGTCGGCGACCTCGGCCACCAGGCGGGTCTTCCCGACGCCGGCCCCGCCGCGGACCAGCACGAGGCCCCGCCGGCCCGCCACGGCGGCCTGCCACACCTCCCGGAGCAGGCCGAGCTCCGCGGACCGGCCGAAGAGCCGCGCCGCCGCCGGCCCCGGGCGGCCGACCGCGGGACTGGCGCCCGCGGGGGCGGCGGCCGCGGGCTCGGTGCCTGCCGGGGCCCCCTTGACCGGGCGCGCGTGGGCCATCAGCCGCTGGAACGCCTCTCGCGTCGCGGCGTCAGGGACGACGCCAAGCTCACGCTCCAGCACCGAGGCGCAGTGGTGGTAGGTGCTGAGCGCGCCCGCACGGTCGCCCAGATCGGCCTGGAACTGCATCAGCGTGCGGTAGCCGACCTCTTCCAGCGGCTGCAGCTGGACCCGGCGCCGGGCGGCTTCCACGGCTCCGGCCAGGTCACCCGTGCGCCCCCGCGCCGCGCTCAGCAGATCGCACAGGTCCACGCACTGGCGCTCGAGTTCTGACCTGGCATCGAGCAGCCAGTCGTCGTACACGCCGGGCAGGAGGTCGCCTCGGTACTGGCCGATCGCCGCGGCGGCGTGCACGAGGATCCCGTCGTCATCGTCGGCGGCAGCCGCCGCCAGGGCGGCGTTCCGCTCGATGTCGAAGACGCGCACGTCGACGCGGCACGTCGGCGTGTCACGCCAGCACAGCTCGCGTGACGTCACCACCAGCGAGCGCTCGTCGCCCAGCACCTGGCGCAGATGGTGCAGTTCGCGGCGCAGGTTGGTCAGCGCCTGCGCATCGGTGGACTCGGGCCAGAACAGCCCGGCGATGCGCTGCCTGCTCTGGAGTGAGCCGGCGTGGCCGACCAGAAAGGCGACGAGGACAACGGCTCGCGACGACCGGGTCCGGACGGTGCCGGTCCCGTCGTCGGTGATCGCTGACTCCCCCAGGAGGGACACATGCAACATGTCGCGATGGCCTCCAGACACCTCAGGGTAAACGCAACCCGCCCCGGTGCTCATGACCGCCGAACCTCCCCAGCCGCCCGGGCACGGGCCTGCGGTCGCATGATTGGCTCACCGTGGCAGGCATCGACAGGGAAGGACGGTCCATGGCTGGAATCGCGGCGGGCGGAACGCAGGCCAAGTCACCGGCACGAGCCCAGGGGCGGCGCCGCGCCGCCGGCATCTACGGTGCCATCATCACCGCCGCGATCCTCGACACCGCCAGCGGCCGCATGCCCACCTCTGCGCTCGTCATCGCGGTCGTGGTCACGTTGCTGGTGTACTGGCTCGCCGAGGAGTACGCCGAGCTGCTGGGCGACCAGGTGGAAGACGGTCACCTGCCGACGTGGGCACACATCCGCGGGGCGCTTGCCGCGACCTGGCCGATGGTCAGCGCGTCCTTCGCGCCGCTGCTCGCGGTGGTGATAGCGCGGCTGGTCGGGGCCTCGACCCTGGTCGCCGCCAACGCCGGCCTTGTGGTGGCGGTCGTGCTGCTGGCGGCCCACGGATGGACCGCCGGCCGGGCGTCCAAGCTGCGGGGCAGGCAGCTGCTGCTCACCACGTCGCTCGCGATCGGGCTGGGGCTGCTGATGATCGCGCTCAAGGACCTGGTCCTGCTCAACCTGCACTGAGGCCCGTCCGGGTCACAACGCGCGCAGGTTTCGCCGCACGCCCCAGCCGTCGCCGGCGCCGTGCCGCATATCATCTCCCTCTGTGCGGGCAACCAACCTGGCGCAGGTGGCGGACGAGCTGTACGCGCTCGCCCCCACTGAGTTCCGTACGGCCCGGGACGAGCGGGCACGCCAGGCACGCGTGGACGGGGACGCCGATCTCGCTGAGGCGGTCAAGAAGCTGCGCAGGCCGACCGTCAGCGCATGGCTGGTGAACCTGCTCGTCCGCGAGGCTCCCGGTCAGATACGTGAATTGCTGGAGCTCGGCGAGTCGCTGCGCGAGGCACAGCAGGCCCTCGCGGCAGACCGGCTGAGGGATCTCTCCGCGCAGCGCCGGCAGCTGGTCACAGCGCTCACCCAGGAGGCCAAACGACTGGCGGCGGACGCGAGTCAGTCGCTCAGCGCCCAGGTCGAACGCGAGGTGCAGGACACCCTCGAGGCGGCGCTGGCCGATTCCGGCATCGCTGACGCGGTTGGTTCCGGCCGCCTGACCAGGGCGCTTTCGTACGCTGGCCTGGGGGAGGGCGTCGGCGTGGACGACGCCGTAGCCGTATGGGCCGCGCCGGCGGAGCTGCAGGCGGCCCCGTCCCGCGATCGCGAGCACGGAGGGCAGGCGGCGCCCGCGAAACGCGACACGCGGCAGCGCCGGGCCGCACCGCGGCCCGCGCGGGAAGCGGCGGCGGGACGTGGCCGGCGCACGGCGGCAGAAGCCGAACGTGACCGGCAGGAGGCCCAGGCGGCCCAGCGGGAACGGCGGCAGGCCGAGGCGGCCGAGCGGGAGCGGCGCAGGGCGGAAGAGGCCCAACGTGACCTGCGGGAGGCCGGCCAGGACGCCCGCGAAGCCCAGGATGCGCTGGACGCGGTCGAGCGGGAGGTCACCGGCGCACACGATCAGCACCAGGCCCTGCAACGGCGGATCGAGGATCTGGAGCGGCAGCTGGATCAGCTCCAGGCGGAATCGGGTCAGGACCTGCGGGTCCTCCGGCAGGCCCAGCGGAGGCGGGACGTGGCCGCCCGCGCGCTGGACGGGGCGCTCCGTCGCCTGGCCCGGGCGCAGGCTAAGGCCGACGCTCTTGGGGGCGGTGCTCCCTCGGAGCGATGAGCAGCGACTGCGCTCCGACACCGACCGGGCCGTCGGCGTCGGAAAGGACGGACGTGG
The DNA here is from genome assembly GCA_036824445.1 of Streptosporangiaceae bacterium. Taxonomy (GTDB): domain Bacteria; phylum Actinomycetota; class Actinomycetes; order Streptosporangiales; family Streptosporangiaceae; genus UBA9676. The sequence goes on from DAITAE010000115.1 coordinate 9,411, forward strand.
CCAGGCCCGCCCCGCCGGTGGAGATGACGGTCCGGGCATCCAGGCAGATCCACTCGCCGACCGCCTCGCGGTGCAGGTGGACGGTGAGTTCGGGGTTGATGAACCGCCACTGGCGCAGGTCGAGCTCGCTGGATACGCCGTTCCCGCTGTCGGCGATGGCGAGCACCCGCTCCAGCGGGCCGGTCTCCTCGCCGGGCACGAGCGGGTAGCGCATCCGGGCCCACACCGTCGCTGGGCCCGGCTCGGTGAAGTGGCCGCGCACCGGCCGCCACTCGATGGCCGACAGGTATCCGTCCACCCAGCCGCTGGCCGGTGCCGGTGGCATCTCGCCGGGCGGTGCTTCGCCGGGCGGTGCTTGCGGGGTTCCGCCGGGGGCTTGCGGGATTCCGCCGGGCGGTGCTGACGGCTCCTCTAGTAGCGCGGGCGGGGCGGAACGGAGAGCCACCTGCGGGCCGTCGGTACGCAACACCCGCCACGCGGTGGCGCGCGCCACGTCGCGGCCGTCGGCGCTGGCCACCGCCTCCAGGAGTTCCACGCTGCGGCCTGGGCGGGCCAGCCGGGCCCGGACACGGATCTCCCCGACCGGGATGGCACCCAGGATCTCGCAGGTGAACCGGGCGATGATCATGTCGCCGCGGGGCTTGCAGCGCTGGATCGCCCGGCCGAGGAGCGCGCTCGGCGGGCCGCCGTGCTGGGCCCGCGCGTCCCACGGCCCGGTGGTATGGGATGTTGCCAGCCACGCGTCCTGACCGGCGGGGATATAGAAGCTGTCGGCCACGG
>DAITAE010000116.1:0-2049 GCA_036824445.1 Streptosporangiaceae bacterium
GGGGCGGGGGATCGGGCAGGCTGCCGTCCTCATCGGGGCGATCACGGTGCTCGCCCGCCTGGTCGGGTTCGGCCGCCAGCTCGCGTTCGCCCACACCGTCGGCAACAGCTGCCTGGGCACCGCCTACGCGACCGCCAACCAGGTGCCGAACATCGTCTACGACATCGTGCTGGGTGGCGCGCTGACCAGCGTCGTGGTGCCGGTGCTCGCCGGGGTGGCCGCGCGCCGGGCGCTCGTCGGCACCGACGGCCTCACCCTGGGGCAGCCCGTCGGCCGGCTCGGCGCCGTGCCCGCCGCCGGACCCGGGCCCGACGCGCAGGTCAGCCACATCGCGTCCGCGCTGCTCACCTGGACCGTGATCCTGCTGGTACCGGTGAGCATCCTGCTCGTGGCCACGGCCGGCCCGCTGACCTCGCTGCTGCTGGCCGGCGCCCCGAGGTGCAACGCCGCCGCCACCGAAGCCGTGAGCACCCGGATGCTGGTGGTGTTCGCGCCGCAGATCCTGCTCTACGGCCTGGCGGTCGTCCTGTACGGGATCCTCCAGGCGCACCGCCGGTTCACCGCGCCCGCGCTCGCCCCCGTGATCTTTAGCCTTGTGGTGATCGTGGCCTACGTGGCATTCGTCCCCCTACGCGACGGCGCCCAGACCCGCCTGACCGCGCTGACCCGTCCGGCCGAGCTGGTGCTGTCGATCGGCACCACGGCCGGCGTGGCGGCACTGGTCCTCACCGCGCTCGGGCCCGCGCTGCGGCTGCGGCTGCGGCTGCGGCCGGCCCTGCGCTTCCCCGACGGCGTCGCCCGGCGGGTGCGCGGCCTGGCGGCCGTGGGCGTCGCCGCGCTGATCGCCCAGGACGCGTCCCTGGTGGCGATCATCGTGCTCGCCAACGGTCACGGAGGCCAGGGCGCGCTGGTGCTCTACAACTACGGCTGGCAGATGTTCTTCGTGCCGTACGCGGTGCTGGCCGTGCCGATCGCGACCAGCGCGTTCCCGGTCCTGTCGGCCGGCGACGGGGCCGGCTTCGATCACACCGCCGCGTCCTCGACCCGGGCGGTGATGCTGGTCTCCTGGCTCGGCGCAGCGCTGCTGGCGGGAGCCGCGATCCCCGCGGCCCGGCTGTTCGTGTCCGGGCCCGGCCAGGCCCGCCAGCTCGCGATCACCTTCGCCCTGTTCGCGCCGGGGCTGATCGGTTACGGGCTGGCCGCGAACGCCTCGCGTGTGCTGTTCGCGTGCCACCGCAGCCGGGTGGCCGCGATCGCGCTGGTGTCCGGTTGGCTGGCGGTGATCGTCATCGATGTGGCGGCCGTGCCCGCTGTCGCGCCCCGGTGGGTGGTGCCCGTGCTCGCGCTGGGCAACACCGTCGGCCTGACGCTGGCCGGGCTCGCCCTGCTGGCCGCGGTCCGTCACGCCCGGGGACCGGCCGCCCTGCGCGGGTCGGCACGGGCGGCCGCCGCCGGGCTCGCCGGCGCCCTGGCCGGCGCCGCGGCGGGTGGCCTGGTGTCCGCCGCGCTGCCGGCCACCGGTTTTCTGCCGAACGCGGGCGTCGCTGTGCTCGCCTGCCTGGCCGCGACGGCTGTGTTCGGGGCGGTGGTGGTGGTGCTCGACGGCAAAGACCTGCGGGCGCTTGCGCTCCGGGCCCGGGCGCGGCTGCGCCGGCGGCCTGCATGAGGCCCGGGCGGTGACGGGCGTGCGGATCGCCTACGTGATGGGGACCGTGTCTGGTGGCGCCGGCGAGCACGTGGCGATGCTGGCGCGAGGGTGCGCGCAGCGTGGAGCCGAGGTGACCGTGTACGGCCCGGCGCAGGCCGGGCGCCGGTTCTTCCCTGGAGAACCGCCCGCGCCGCCCGGGCCCGCGGTCGGCTTCGTGCCCGTCGAGATCGCCGACCGCCCGCGGCCCGCCCGCGACGTGGCGGCGGTGCTCCGGCTGCGCAGGCTGCTCGCCCACGCACGCCCCGACGTCGTGCACGCGCACGGGCTGCGCGCCGGCGCGGCAGCGGCGCTCGCCCTGACCGGACACACCCGGCCCTCCCGGCGCGCCCGGCCCTCCCGGC
>DAITAE010000116.1:2149-10172 GCA_036824445.1 Streptosporangiaceae bacterium
GCGCTCGCCCTGACCGGACACACCCGGCCCTCCCGGCGCGCCCGGCCCTCCCGGCTGGCCCGGCCCGCCCGGCGGCCAGCGGGCGCGCTGGCCGTCACCGTCCACAACGGCCCGCCGGCCGCGGGCACGGCCGCAGCCGTGTACGCGGTGCTTGAGCGGATCGTCGCCCGCCGGGCCGACGCGGTGACCTGTGTGTCCGCCGACCTGGCGGCGCGGATGCGCCGGCGGGGCGCGGCCGTCGCCGGGCTGGCCCTGGTGCCCGCGCCGCCGGCCGCGGCCCCGGACGGCCGGTCGGTGGCGGTGGCACGGGCCGGCATCGCCGGCGCCGGCCAGCCGGTGGTGCTGGCAGTCGGCAGGCTCGCGCCCCAGAAGGGCTTTGCCACGCTGCTGGCCGCCGCCGTCCGCTGGCAGGGCCGCGACCCGTGCCCGGTGATCGCGCTCGCGGGAAGCGGGCCGCTGGATCAGGCCCTGCGTGCCGCGGCGGGCGCGGACGGGATCCGGATTTGCTTCCTCGGCCAGCGTGAGGACGTGCCCGCCCTGCTCGCCGGCGCCGACCTGGTCGTGGTGCCGTCGCTCTGGGAGGGTCAGCCGCTGATCGTGCAGGAGGCATTGCGGGCGGGCCGTCCCCTGGTCGCCTCCCGCGTCGGCGGCATTCCCGATCTCACCGGGCAGGACGCCGCGGTCCTCGTTCCGCCGGGGGACGCGGCCGCGCTCGCGGACGCGGTGCTGTCCGTGCTCGACGACCCGGCGCTGGCCGCGAGGCTCAGCGCCGCGGCACGAGCCAGGGCGGCCGCGCTGCCGACGCAGGACGAGGCGGTCGAGGCCGCGCTCGACCTATACCGGCGGCTGGCCGGCCCCGTGCCGGCCCCATCCTGATCAGGCACTCCGCCAGCCCGTCTCCAACCCCGGGAGGAATCACCCGCACCCGTGGGAGGAGTTCCCGCCGCGCCCAACTTCCACCCGTGCGCCGATGCCAGTCCCCGGCCGCGTTCCTAGCGTGGACACCGGCCATTCGAGAACGGCACCCCGCCTGCCGGTACCCGGATCCGGCGATCGCTGTCCTGTAGGCAGCACCGGCCGGCCGGGGGGAGGTGCGCCCGCATGCGATGGGCACTTGGTTCAAGTCTCAGGTTCTGGCGCCTGGTGGTAGCGCTGGCCATCCTCCTGATGGTGCTCGGGGTTCGACTACAACGATCAGCCCCATCGTCGGCGACGGTGACTACGCCGAAAGGTCGCAACCGATGACACGCTGGATCGTTGGGTCGAGCCTTCGTTTCAGTCGGCTCGTCCTCGCCGTTGCCGTGGTCCTGCTCGGCGTGGGCATCGCCCAGGTGCGCCACACACCGGTCGAGGCGCTGCCGGATTTCGGCCCGACCCGGGTGCAGGTGCAGAGCGAGGCGCTCGGGCTCTCCGCGGAGGAGGTCGAGAACCTTATCACTAACCCGATGGAGCAGGAGTTCTTCAACGGGATCCCCTGGCTGGCGTCCATGCGTTCGGACTCGCTCCCGGGGCTGTCTCGCATCGACATGGCGTTCGAGCCGGGCACCGATCCGATCAAGGCGCGGCAGGTGGTGCAGGAGCGGCTAACCATGGTCCGGGCGCTCCCCGCAGTGTCGAAGTCGCCGCAGGTGATCCAGCCGACGTCGACGACCAGCCGACTGATGATGATCGGGCTGTCATCGAAAAACGTCTCGTTGATCGACATGTCGGTTTTGGCCCGCTACAACATCCGGCAGCGGCTCATCGCCGTGCCGGGCGTGGCGAACGTCTCGGTCTGGGGGCTGCGTGACCGGCAGCTGCAGGTTCTGGTCGACCCGGATCGGCTACGGCAGGAGAAGGTCCCGCTCGATTCGGTCGTCACATCGGCCGCCAACGCGATGTGGTCCTCGCCGCTGACCTTCGTGGAAGCGTCCACGCCTGGCACGGGCGGCTTTATCGACACCGCCAATCAGCGGATCGAGATCCAGCACCGGCAGCCCGTCCACACCGCGGCGGACCTTGCGAAGGTGGCTGTCGACGGCGCGGTGTCCAGGGGGCTGCGGCTCGGCGACGTCGCCAGAGTCGTAGAGGACCACCAGCTTCTGATCGGCGATGGAGTCGCGAACAACCAGCAGAGTCTGCTGATGGTGGTCGAGCGGTTTCCCGGCACGAGCGTGTCCCGGCTCACCCGGGACGTTGAGGCGGCGCTCGACGATCTCCGCCCGGGGCTGACCGGGATCACGGTCGACACCAACCTCTACCAGTCGGCGAACTACCTGGACGCCGTACGCGGCAATCTCGGTCGGTCGCTGGTGATCGGCCTCGTGCTGCTCGCGATCATGCTCTTCCTCCTGCTTTTCGACTGGCGGGCCGCGCTGATCGGCCTGCTGGCAATCTCGCTGTCGCTGTCGGCCGCGGTCCTCGTGCTGTCCTGGTTCGGGATCCTGCTCAATGCGATGATCCTGGCCGGGCTGACGATGGCCGTGGCGATCGTAGTTGATGATGCCGTCGTCGACCTGCTGGGCATCCGCCGTCGCCTCGCCCCCCCGGATCCCGCGCCCGGCCCAGCGGGCCCGTCTGGTCCGGCGGCGCAGCCTGTGGCGGGCGGGTCGCCGGAGCCGACCGGCGGGGCCGGCGCCGACCGGCGCGAAGGAGCCGCGGGCGCAGGGGGCAGCGGCGAGACGGCAGCCGAACGCAGAGGGCGGGCGGTGCTCGACGCGGTGCTCGACGCGCGGGCCGGCCTCCTGGTCGCTACGGTGGTGGCGGTCCTGTCGGTCGCGCCCGTCTTCGCGCTGGGCGACCTGACCGGGTCGTTCCTCCGTCCGCTGGCCATCGGATACGTGCTCGCCATCGTTTCCTCGATGCTGGTCGCCCTGACTGTCACGCCGGCGCTGTCGTGGGTGCTGCTGCGGGGCAGGACCAGGCGCTGGTCTCCGGCGGGCCGGGCGCTCGCCGGGGTGCAAGCGGCGTTGGTTCGGCTGCTCAGGCGGCCGGTGCCCGTCGCCGCCGCCGCGGCGGTACTCGTGCTGGCAGCGCTGGTGATGCTGCCGCTGCTGGCTGACCAGCGGGTCAGCCCGCCACTGCAGGACCGCGACCTGCTGGTAACCTGGCAGGCCGGCGGCGGCACGTCGCTGCCAGAGATGGACCGGCTCACCGCGCTGGCCAGCCGCGAGCTGCGAGCGGTCCCCGGGGTCCGGAGCGTCGGCGCGCACGTCGGCCGGGCCCTGCTCTCGGATCAGGTGGTGGCCGCCAACTCCGCCGAGCTGTGGGTCGGCATCGACGCCGACGCGGACTACGGCGCAACGACCAGGGCCGTCCGCGCCGTCGTCAACGGCTTCCCCGGCATCCGCGCGCAGCTGACGACCTACCCGGAGCAGCGGCTGCGGGAGGTCCAAGCGGGATCCGACAAGGCGTTGGTAGTCCGCGTGTACGGCCGCGACTATGGCGTACTGCAGACCAAGGCCGACGAGGTGGCCGGGATCGTTGGCAGAGTCGAGGGCGTTTCCGCTCCGCAGGTTTCCACGCCGGTCTTCGAGCCGACCGTGGAGGTCGAGGTTGACATTCCAAAGGCTGCCGCGGCCGGCCTCAAGCCCGGCGACGCGCGCCGGGCGGCGGCGGTGCTTGCCTCCGGCATCACGGTCGGCAGCCTGTACGAGGGTCAGAAGATCTTCGACGTCGTGGTGTGGGGGGTTCCGGAGAAGCGCCGGAGCTTCGAGGATGTCCGCAACCTGCTGATCGATTCGCCCAAGGGCGGGCAAGTGCGCCTCGGCGACATCGCCGCGGTGCGGATCCGTGCCAACCCCACCGACATCAAGCACGACGCGGTGGCCCGGTACGTCGACGTCTCCGCTGACGTACACGGTCGCGACCTGAACGCAGTGACTAGCGAGGTCAAGGACAAGGTCCGCGCCGTCACGTTCCCGGCCGAGCACCACCTTGAGGTACTTAGCGACTCCGCCCAGCGGCAGAGCACCCGGCAGCGGGTGCTGGCGTACAGCCTGGCCTTCGTCGTCTTGCTGTTCTTCCTGCTCCAGGCGTCCTTCGGTAGCTGGCGGCTGGCTACGCTGCTGTTCCTCGCGCTGCCCGTCGCGCTCAGCGGTGGCGTCCTGGTCGCCGTGCTGCGGCGGGATGTGCTCTCGCTAGCCGCGCTGATGGGCCTGCTCGCGGTGCTCGCCGTCGCCGTCCGAAGCGGGGTGTTGCTGTTCCGGCACTTCCAGCAGCTCGAGCGCGAGGGTGAGCTGCCGGGACCCGGGCTGGTGCTGCGCGGCACGCTGGACCGGTCCGGCCCGGTGCTTGTCTCGGCGCTGGCCACGGCCGCGGCCCTGGCGCCGCTGCTGGTACCGGGGGTCACCGCCGGCCTGGAGGTGCTGCAGCCGCTGGTCGCGATCATCCTGTGCGGCCTGGTGACCAGCACGCTGCTCACCCTCGTCGTCCTGCCTGTCCTCTACCTCCTGTTCGCGGTGCGGCCGCAGTCGGCACCAGCGGGCGTTCCTGACCGAGCGAGGGGAGCACTGTAATGCGATCCGTTAGTCGATGGGTGACCGCGCTCCTGCTCCTTGGCGGGCTCGCCGTGGTCGGCTGCTCCCGGTCACCGACGGCGACCCAGGCCGCCGCGGAGGAGCCGTCGAGGCTGGTGGCGGTGGCCGGCACCGACGCTAAGAAGGTGGTGATCACGGAGCAGGCGGTGACCCGTCTCGGCCTGCGCACCGCCCCCGTCGGGCGGCGCACCGTCTCCACCGCCGGCCGCGCCGTCAGCCGCACCACCGTGCCGTACTCGGCCCTCATCTACGACACCGGGGGGCAGATCTGGGTGTACGAGATGGTCGAGCCCCAGGCGTACCTGCGAAAGAAGATCGACGTCGAAAGTGTCGACGGGGAGACCGTGATCATGACCCGCGGACCTGCCGCCGGATCGCCGGTCGTCACGGTAGGCGCGGCGATGCTCTACGGCGCCGAGCTCGGCACGGGCGGCGAGTGATCGGGGACGGCGGACGTTTCCATGATGCGCCGGATCATCGCCACCAGTCTGCGGCTGCGCTTCCTCGTGGTCGTCGCTGCCTCGCTGCTGATGGTCTTCGGGATCGCGCAGTTGCGCGACGTGCCTGTGGACGTGTTCCCGGAGTTCGCGCCGCCGCGCGTCGAGGTGCAGACGCTGTGCCTGGGCCTGTCCGCGGCCGACGTGGAAGCGCTCGTGACCGTGCCGATCGAGGAGGCGCTCAACGGCATTGAGGGCATCGACGACATGCGGTCGCGATCGGTGTCCGACCTGTCCTCGGTGCAGCTGATCTTCAAGCCGGGCACCGACCTGATGGCTGCCCGGCTTCGGGTGCAGGAGCGGGTCCGCACGGCGACCGCCGATCTGCCGGCCTGGTCGGACCTACCGTTCATGGTCCAGCCGCTGTCGTCCACCAGCCGCGTCATGAAGATAGGACTGTCCACGAAGGACAAGTCGACGCAGTCGCTGATCGAGGCGGCGCTGACCGCGTACTGGACGATCCGCCCGCGGCTGATGCGGGTGCCCGGCGTCGCCAACGTCGCGATCTGGGGCGACAAGTGGTCGGTGTTCCAGGTGCAGGCCGATCCCTACCTGATGGCGAGCAAGGGCGTTGCGCTGAACTCGGTGATCGACGCCAGCGCGGATGCTCTCGACGTGGGCGTGCTCAAGTTTTCCAACGGGTACGAGATCGGCACCGGCGGCTTTTTCGACACTCCCAACCAGCGCCTCGGCATCCGGCATATCCTGCCGGCGATCACGCCGGACGGGTTGGCCGCGATGCCGGTGCCGGCCGCGGACGGCAGGCAGGCCCGGATCGGCGACGTGGCCACGGTTGTCCGCGCGCACCAGCCGCACCTCAACGGTGACGCGGTCATCAACGACGACGTCGGCATCATGATGATCGTCGAGAAGCTGCCCTGGGGCAACACGCTGCAGGTCACCCGCGACGTGGAGAAGGCGCTCAGGTCGATGCAGCCCGGGCTGCCGGGCATCCAGATCGACACCACCATCTTCCGGCCGGCGACGTTCATCGAGCAGTCGATCCACAACCTTGGCCGGGCAATGATCCTCGGGTTCATCCTGGTGACGCTGATCCTGCTGTTCTTCCTGTTCGAATGGCGCGTGGCCCTGATCAGCCTGGTCACCATCCCGCTCTCGCTGATCGCCGCGGGGCTGGTCCTCGCCGCCGGCGGCGCCACGATCAACACGATGGTGCTGGCGGGATTCGTGATCGCCCTGGGGGTGATCGTCGATGACGCCATCATCGACATCGAGAACATCGTCCGGCGGATGCGCCAAGCGAGGCGGACGGGCGACAGCAGGCCGACCGTCCGTATCGTCCTCGAGGCCTCGCTTGAGGTCCGAGCGCCGATCATCCACGCCACCCTGATCATCATCATCTCCACGGTCCCGGTCCTGTTCCTCGGCGGCCTGACCGGGTCGTTCTTCCGCCCGCTCGCGCTGGCTTACGGGTTGGCGATCCTTGCGTCCCTGCTGGTGGCACTGACCGTGACGCCTGCGCTCGCGCTGATCCTGCTGTCCCGGTCGAAACTCGAGCGACACGAGTCCCCGCTCGTACGGTGGCTCCAGCGCGGCTACACGGCGCTGCTCGGGCGCATCGTGAACCGGCCACGCGCCGCGTACGCGACTGCCGGAGTGCTCGTGGTCGCTGGCGCGCTGGTCGTGCCTCTCCTCGGCCAGTCGCTGTTCCCCGACTTCAAGGAGCGCGACTTCCTGACGCATTGGGTGGGGCGGCCCGGCACGTCTCATGGGGAGATGGTCCGTATGACCAAGCAGGTCAGCGCGGAACTGCGGAAGATCCCCGGCGTACGGAACTTCGGCGCGCACATCGGCCAGGGCACGCTGGCCGACGAACCGGTCGGGATCAACGCCGGCGAGAACTGGCTCAGCATCTCCGACTCGGCCGACTACGACAAGACCGTGGCCGCCATCGGGAACGTCGTGGAAGGCTACCCGGGGCTGCAGCGCGACGTCGAGACGTACCTGAACGAGCGGAGGAAGGAAGTACTGACCGGGACGAGCGAGGCGATCGTTGTCCGGATCTCCGGCGACGAGTTCGACGTACTGCGGTCGAAGGCCGAGCAGGTGCGGAAGGCGGTGGCCGCGATCCCGGGCGCCACCGACGTCAAGGTGGACCTGGAGGTCGAGATCCCGCAACTGTCCGTGCAGGTCGACCTCGCCAGTGCGTCTCGGTACGGCATCAAGCCTGGCGACGTGCGCCGGGCGGCCAGCGTGTTTATCGGCAGCGAGGAGGTCGGCGACATCTGGAAGCGCGGCAAGAACACCGAGGTGCACGTCTGGAGCACGCCGAGGACACGCAACAGCATTGACGCGGTCAACAAGCTGCTGCTGGACGCGCCGGGCGGTACCCAGGTGCCGTTGTCGCAGGTGGCCAACGTGCGGATGGTGCCGACGCCGAACGTCGTGCTACGGGAGAACAACTCCCGCCGCATCGACGTCAAGCTCAACGCGTCGGGCCGTGACCTCGGCTCGGTCGCCCGCGACGTACAGAGTACGGTGCGGGAGATCAGCTTCCCGCGTGGGTACGCCGTCCAGGTGCTCGGCGAGTACCAGGAACGGCAGGCCGCGCAGAGTCGCCTGCTGATCTTGTCGCTGTTTGCCCTGGCCGGGATCGTGCTGCTGCTGCAGGCGGCGTTCGGAACCTGGCGGCTGGCGTTCCTCGTCGTGCTGACGCTGCCCATGGCGCTGGTCGGCGGCGTGCTGGCCACGTATGCGGGTGGCGGCGTGCTGTCGCTCGGCTCGTTGGTCGGCTTTCTGACTGTGCTGGGGATCGCCGCCCGCAACGGCATTCTCATGATCAACCACTTCCAGCACCTGGAGCGCGTTGAGGGGGAGACTTTCGGACCCGGTCTGGTGCTGCGCGGCGCGCGGGAGCGGCTGTCGCCAATCCTGATGACCTCGCTGGCGACCGGGCTCGCGCTCGTCCCGCTCGTGATTGCCGGCAGCATCCCTGGCAACGAGATCGAACACCCGATGGCCGTGGTAATCCTCGGCGGGCTGGTCACC
>DAITAE010000639.1:0-2709 GCA_036824445.1 Streptosporangiaceae bacterium
CTCGTTCGTCATCCTGCTGCTGACCGGCACCTTCCTGACCTTCTTCTTCCAGCCGTCGATGACCGAGGTGATCTATCACGGCACCTACACCCCGCTGCGCGGGGTGCGGATGAGCGAGGCCTACTCCTCCACCCTGAACATCAGCTTCGACGTGCGGGGCGGGCTGCTGATGCGGCAGATCCACCACTGGGCGGCGCTGCTGTTCCTGGCCGCGATCATGGTGCACATGCTGCGGATCTTCTTCACGGGGGCATACCGCAAGCCGCGCGAGTTCAACTGGCTGATCGGGATCGTGCTGTTCACCCTGGGCTTGTTCGAGGGCCTGTTCGGCTACTCCCTGCCCGACGACCTGCTGTCCGGGACCGGGCTGCGGATCACCCAGGGGGTGCTGCAGTCGATCCCGATCGTCGGCACCTACGGGTCGTATTTCCTGTTCGGCGGGGAGTTCCCCGGGCACCTCATCATCCCGCGGCTGTACGTGATCCATATTCTGCTGATCCCCGCGCTGCTGCTGGCGCTGATCTCGGCGCACCTGTTCTTCATGTTCCACCAGAAGCACACCCAGATGCCCAGCAAGGGCCGCACCAACGCCAACGTGGTCGGCGCCCCGACCTACCCCTACTTCGCCGCCAAGACCGGCGCGTTCTTCTTCTTCATCTTCGCCGTGCTGGCGCTGCTGTCCACCTTCGCCCAGATCAACCCGATCTGGCTGTTCGGCCCGTACAACCCCTCCGGCATCACCGCGGGCTCCCAGCCCGACTTCTACATGGGCGCGCTCGAGGGCGCGCTGCGGATCATGCCTGCCTGGGAGTGGAACGTCTTCGGGCACACGCTCGCGTTTAACGTGTTCATCCCTGCCCTGGTGCCGCTCGGCATCATCTTCACCGGCGCCGCCCTATGGCCGTTCCTCGAACAATGGGCCACCGGCGACAGACGTGAGCACCATGTCAACGACCGGCCGCGCAACGCGCCAACGCGGACCGGGGTCGGCATGGCCGCCGTCACCTTCTGGGGGGTGCTGTGGCTCGAAGGTGCCAACGACATCATCGCCGACCAGCTCCAGATACCGCTGTTCACGCTGACCTGGATCGCCCGGTTCGCCGTCATCCTCGGCCCGATCATCGCCTACTGGGTGACCAAGCGGATCTGCCTCGGCCTGCAGCGCAAGGACGCCCACCTGCTCGAACACGGGGTCGAGACCGGCATCATCCGCCAGCTGCCCAGCGGCGCGTACGTCGAGGAGACCCGGCCGGTGTCGGAGGATCTCCGGGCGGTCCTGGAGTACAACCAGGTGGGCAGGCCGCAGCTCACCGCGCCGCGGGCGGGCGAAGGCGACGAGGTACCGGCGCAGGACGCCCGCACGCCCATCGGGAGAGTGCGGACGCGCATCAACCGGGTCCTCACCGAGGGCATCCCGGTCGAAGCCGACGGGCACGGGAACGGCCACGGGGACGGGCACGCCGCGCCCGCCGCGGTCACCGCCGGCGAGCAGGGAGCCGACCGGCCCGACCGGCCGGAGCTGGAGCAGGGCGGCACGGACGGCGAGGACACCGGCCACTGACACCCGCGGGCCGACTCGGCCGGCCACCGCGGCGGCGAGCGGCCGTTGACCGCTGGCACCGGCGTGCCTGCGAAGCCCGCTCACGCACGTGCCCGCCGACGGTGGCGGGTTCCACCCTGCGGGCGGCGGCCGGCTCAGTGCGCGTAGGACCCGCGGTAATACTCGAAGACGAAGCCGATCGCCGACAGCAGGACGAACAGCATCCCGATCAGGAAGAGCCACCATCCGATCGCCGCGCCGAGCGCCGCGACCGCCGACGACAGCCCGGTGATCAGCGGCCACCAGCTGTGCGGGCTGAAGAAGCCCAGCTCGCCGGTGCCCTCGCTGATCTCTGCGTCGGACCTGTCTTCCGGCCGGGGCGGCAGGCGGCGGCCGGTGAACAGGATGTAGAAGCCGGTGAGGAAGGCCAGCCCCACGGCCAGCGCCAGCGCGGTGGTCCCGGTCGGGTCCTTGGAGAAATACCAGTAGACGACGTCAGCGGCGGCGAAGAAAGCGGCGCAGCCGACGAACAGGTACCCCTCGACCTTCATGCGACACCTCCGTCCTGGCGCGGGATCGCGAGCGCCTGCCCGCCGCGCATACCCGGGCTCACTGTGGCGCCGAAACGGACTTACGTCCCGGCCGCCCCGACTTGATCTGCGGGTAGTGCAGGTCGAAGGCCGGCCGCTCGGACCGGATGCGCGGGATGGACGTGAAGTTGTGCCGCGGCGGCGGGCAGGACGTCGCCCACTCCAGCGAGTTCGCGTAGCCCCACGGGTCGTCCGCGGTGACCCGCTCGCCGGACCGCGACGTCTTGTACACGTTGTAGATGAAGAAGAGGGTGGACGCGCCGAGGATCCACGAGCCGATGCTGGAGATCTGGTTCAGCGTGGTCACGTCGGGCGGCAGGAAGGGATAGTTGGCGATCCGCCGCGGCATCCCCTCGACGCCGAGCCAGTGCTGGACCAGGAACGTCATGTGGAAGCCGATGAACAGGGTCCAGAAGTGCCAGGCCCCCAGCGTGTTGTCCAGCTTCTTGCCGGTGAACTTGGGCCACCAGAAGTAGAACCCGGCGAACATCGAGAACACCACGGTGCCGAAGAGCACGTAGTGGAAGTGGGCGACGACGAAGTAGGAGTCGCTGACCGCGAAGTCCAGCGGCGGCGAGG
>DAITAE010000640.1:0-2706 GCA_036824445.1 Streptosporangiaceae bacterium
CGGTGATAAAAGTCAGGACCCGGCCTGGTCGGCTACCCCGCGCTACCGCTCGCGCTTATCTCCCGTTCGGGCGCGTCCCCCGGCCAGCTGGTGACCGGGTTGCCAGCCATAAGGCGGATCCGGCGCGTCCGCGCCATCGGCCTCCGGCTCACGTTCAGTCACGACGTGGCCGTCTTCGGGCAGCCGCTGCAGGCATCCGGCGGGCCGGTCCGATGACCGCGGACGTGGCGTCGGTGCACCATGTCGCGGCGGGATTTCGGCTGGGCCCGTCCGGGATCTCGTACCCATGGGAGTGACGTTGGTGTTCACCATGAGACGGGCGGTCCACGCCGCGGTGATTCAGCCCGCGGGGGTGCGGGGGCTGTTGGTGATATGCGGGAGTGATCGCAGTGATGCCTCCGGTCCGGGCGGTGTGCGGCTTCCAGCCCGGCTGGAGTGCACTGTTCCGCTGGCGCGGCCGCGCTCGTCCTCGGCATAGGCTGGCGGTGAGAGCGAGCGTCGGCCAGAGCGTCCCCGCCTGGGGTTTCATGGGAGGGCATCGTGCCGCTCTCTGAGCACGAGCGGCGCCAGCTCGAGCAGATCGAGGCGGCGCTCCGCGCTGGTGATCCGCGGTTTGCTGAGGCCGTACGCGCGGCCGACCCGCGGGTGCATTACCGGCGCCGGGTGATCGAAGCGGTGCTGGGGTTGCTGGCCGGCGTCGGGCTGCTGCTGGCTGGGGTCGTGGTCGATGTCGTCTTGGTCGCTGTGGCGGGCTTTGTGGTCATGCTCGCCGGCAGCATGTGGGCGGTGACCAGCGCCCGGCGGATGACGGGCACGGCCACCGGGCGCGCCCCCGTCAAGGACCGGGGCCCGGGCAACAGGCGCCATGCCGCCAGGGGCCGGCGGCCTGGCCAGCAGGCGGGATCGGGGCTAATGGGGCGGCTGGAGGAGCGCTGGCGGCGCCGCCAGCAAGGCGACCGCTAGATCCCTGGCTGTCCGCTGCCGTCCCTGTCACCGCAGGCCGGCCCGGGGCCGCGATGGGATTCGGCTGATCGCGGTCGCGGCACCGGCCTGGCCGGCCACAGTCTGGGCCGCGGGCGCTCCCAGAGCAGGACCAGGCTGCGCCGTTCGTCGTCAAGATCCAGGTCGCCGGGCGGCTCAGGGCGAGGAGGCACCAGATGTTTCGCCGGGCCCCGCCCCCAAGGCGCTGGTCAGCCCTTCGAGGTCTGCCACGGTCACGGTGAGCGCCGAGTGGCCGCTGCGGCGCAGCAGTGATGGCACCTTCTCCGCGAAGTGGATGCATACCCCCGCGCTGTGGTTCGTCCCGAAGCTCAGGCCGTCGTCGGCCATGGACGCGCGAACACCGAAGGCTGTCCACCACCGGTAGTTCCGGGTGATGTGCGCCTCGGTGACGTTCGCCAGCGGCGTCTTGATCTTGATGAAGCCGAAGGTCGCCAGAAGAGAGCCTTCGTCCGTGAGCGTGACGCCGTCTTTTGAGACTCGCAGCCCGAAGGGCAGCAACAACGGCAGATATCGCTCGTCAATGGCGTAACCAAAACGCCTAGACATTATTAGTCCGATCCCTAGGCGGCAAAAACGATGAACGGGTACTGCAACTTCATCACAGTCGCTCACTGTCCCCACGATGCCGCCCATGGTGAACTCGGTGAGGCCAACCTTGGGCTGGTGAGTGCTCAGCCGAAGAGTACCCGGAGGACCCTGGCCGGGTTACTGTCCCAGATCGCGCTGGAGCTGGCGGGCAGGCCGGGATGCGGCTGGCCGCTGCGCTGGGTGCCGCAGTGCACCGCGGCACGCTGCTGCGGCTGGTCCTCGGCCTGCCCGGCCCTGCGGCCAGTGCGGCGCCGGACGTGGTCGGCGTCGATGACTTCACGCTGCGCCGCGGCCACATCTACGCCACCGTCCTGGTCGACGCTGCCACCGGGCGAGCCATCGACGTGCTGCCCGGCCGGCACCTACGCCGAGGGCGCCCGCGACGGGCCCCCGGCGCGGTCCAGGTCGCTGACCGCTGGCACTTGTGGCATAACCTGGCCGAGCGCACCCCCAAGGCCGTCGCCCGGCACCGGGCCTGCCTCAAGCAGATCGCCGCGGCCGCCGCGGACCGGCAACCCCCGTCAGGGCCCATGCGCATGGCAGGCGACACCGCTGGCATCCTTCCTAGTGGCAGGCATCCAGCGACCGGCAACGAGGGGTACGAACATAATGGATCTCAAACCGGCCGAATTTCGGCAGCAGGAGGAGAAGTTATGGAGCCTACGGCAGGCAGGCCGGATGCAGACGCCGCCGAGTTCCTCGAGTTCCTCGAGCGGTGTCATGACGCCCTGAGGCAGCACACCAGCGGCAACCCGCGGCCGTATCTTGAACTGTGGTCACATGCTGACGATGTTTCGCTCATGGGAGGGGTCGGCGGTCACCAGGTCGGTATTGACGAGGTGAGCGAGCTCCTGACCGCAGCAGCCAAGACGCTCAACTACGAAACCTGGAGCGCCGAGAACCTCGTCACCGGTTTCGACGATACGTTCGGTTTCACAGTCGAGCTTGAGCGGCTCACCCGGCATATCCACGGTGAGACGGAGGAAATGAGGCTGAGAGCGACGTCTGTCTACCGGCGAGAGGACGGCGCCTGGAAGGTGGTCCATCGTCACGGTGACAGTCTGATGACCGTCGAAATCGACCCAGAGGGCAGACGCTGAGACCGCCGGAATCACC
>DAITAE010000641.1:0-2705 GCA_036824445.1 Streptosporangiaceae bacterium
GGCGCGGGTCGTCCATGTTGATCATCGACCCGAAGTACTCGTTGAACTCGGCCGGGAGATCAGGGATCGACGTGGCACCCCTGCCGGAGGAGAACACCTCCGGGTTCCTGCTCGCCGCCACGACGTCGGCGTGCCGGACCAGCGCGTAGTACCCCGGCCCGCGCTCGGCGAAGGGTGTCTCGGGCTCGGCGAAGAACGGAGGGTGCCCGGCGGCGCGCAGCGTGGCGAAGGCGGCCTGCCGCTCCACGAGCGGCCTGGCCCAGAACTCGGTGTCCGACAGGTCGATGTCAGCCAACGACATCGCGGGATACTGTGCCGTCACGCGTGGACCACCTCTGCCCAGGCTCTTCGTTTTGTCTCATGGTCGCAAAGCCGGGACCCGCAGGGAAGCCATGGGCCGGGCCGGCGGACCGCGCTGCACGACTGTTCGCGCGGGCCCCGGGCAGGGCATGCTGGGCGGCATGGACACAGCCGAGTACGGCCCTTGTGACACCGCCGACCACATCGCGTGCCTGAGGAGCGAAGGTGAGCTGCTGGTCGGCGCGGCGGAGCGGGCCGGGCTCGAGGCGCCGGTCCCCGCCTGCCTGGGCTGGTGCGTGCGTGACCTGCTCAAGCACGTCGGTTACGTGCACCGCTGGGCGGCGGGATACGTGCGGGAGCAGCACGCCACGTGGGTCGACCGCGCGTCGGAGGCGGCGATCCTGGCCGGTGGGCCCGGGGACGACGAGCTGCCCGGCTGGTTCCGCGAGGGCCACGCCTCCCTGGTGCGGGTCCTGGAGGCGGCCGACCCGGACCTGACCTGCTGGACGTTCCTGGATGCGCCGTCGTCGGTGGCGTTCTGGGCCCGCAGGCAGGCGCACGAAACGGCGATCCACCGGGTGGATGCCGAGCAGGCCGCCGCCGGGGCGGGGACGGCCGGAACCGGGGACGGGGCAGCGTTCGCGCCCAGGTTCGCCGCCGACGGCATCGACGAGCTGATCATGGGCTTCGTGGGCCGGAACGCGAAACGCGGATCCTGGGACGGCCGGGTCGGCATGCTCGCGATCCACTCCGATGACGGTGTGAGCGCGACCGCCGACTGGCGAGTGGTGGCCGAGCCGGGCCACCTCGCGGTGGCCCGAGAAACCGGCCCGGCCGACTGCGATGTCACCGGCCCCGCCGCCGACCTCTACCTGCTCCTCTGGAACCGCCGCGGCACCGACGGGCTGGGCGTTCGCGGCGACGGGAGCCTGCTCGCCGACTTCTGCCGCCATGCCGCGGTGACCTGGGGCTAGTGCCGTGACCAGTAACGTTTGTGCTGCTAGATAGTTCTGCTAAGAGCATGGAAAGGCACGCCGAACTCGACCATGCGTGCCCTGTCGGTGCTGGTGCTTGGGACGGGTTGGGACGCAGATCAAGGTCGCTTACGCGGGTCGCCGAGCAGGACGGCGGCTAGCCCCGTCCGCCCATCATGACCGGAAATCTGCTATTCGTGCGGCCGGGATCCGGGTAGGGGAGGCTTGATCAGCGGGACACGCTCGCGCCTGCGCTAGCCACCGAGGGGGCCCACATGTCTGTCACGACCGAAGAGTCAGCAGGTGCCGCGGCGATCCGGCCGTTCACGGTTGAGATCCCCGAGGCGGAGATCGAGGCGCTGCGTGCGCGCGTCGCGGCGACGCGCTGGCCCCATAAGGAGCTGGTCGACGATTGGTCGCAGGGCGTGCAGCTGGCGATGTTGCAGGAGCTGGCGCGCTACTGGGCGGCCGATTATGACTGGCGCAAATGCGAGGCGGAACTGAACGGGCTGCCGCAGTTCAAGACCGAGATCGACGGCCTGGGCATCCACTTCATCCACGTCAAGTCGGCTCACGAGAACGCGCTGCCGCTGATCATCACGCACGGCTGGCCGGGCTCGGTGATCGAGATGCTCGGGGTTGTCGGCCCGCTCACCGACCCGACGGCGCACGGCGGGCGCGCCGAGGACGCGTTCGACCTGGTACTGCCATCCCTGCCCGGCTACGGCTTCTCCGACCAGCCGGCCGAGGTCGGCTGGGATCCCGGCCGCGTCGCGCAGGCGTGGGCGGAGCTGATGAGCCGGCTCGGCTACACCCGCTACGTCGCCCAGGGCGGCGATCAGGGTGCTGGCGTCACCGACGCGATGGGCCGCCAGGCACCGGACGGGCTGCTCGGCGTTCACTTCAACTTCCTGGACGCGGCCCCGCGAGAACTGTTGATGGCTGCCCTCAACCTCAGGCTCGCGTTTTCCGGGGAGGACCGCGCGCAGTTCGGTAGGTTCACCTCGATCGTGATGCGAGGCTACATCGCCGAGATGGGCGAGCACCCGCAGACGATCGGCTACCCCCTGGTGGATTCACCCCTCGGCCTGGCCGCCTGGATGCTGGACCACGACGCGGACAGCTACGAGAAGATCTCCCACGCCTTCACCGGCGGGCAGCCCTCAGGCGGCCTCACCCGGGACCATATCCTCGACAACATCACGCTGTACTGGCTCACGGGCACCGCGACCTCGTCAGCACGGCTGTACTGGGAGTTCGCACGAGGTGCAACGGCTGCGTTCAAGCACCCGCCTCCGCACGTCTCGCTCCCGGTGGCCTTCACGGTGTTCCCCGGCGAGATCTTCCAGGCCCCGCGCCACTGGGTGAAGAGTGCCTACCACAACCTCGTCTACTTCAACGAGGCCGCCAAGGGCGGCCACTTCGCCGCCT
>DAITAE010000642.1:0-2701 GCA_036824445.1 Streptosporangiaceae bacterium
GCCATGCCGGCCGGGTTGTGGGCGGAGTCGGCGATCACCACCGGGCTGCGCCGCA
This sequence comes from Streptosporangiaceae bacterium, assembly GCA_036824445.1. GTDB lineage: Bacteria > Actinomycetota > Actinomycetes > Streptosporangiales > Streptosporangiaceae > UBA9676. Next base: position 56 of record DAITAE010000642.1, read on the forward strand.
CCACCTCCAGCCGCCCCGGCGAGGTCATCGCCGCGAACGCCTCCCGTACCAAGTCCCCGCTCAGCGCCCCGGCATCGGGCCCGGCACCGCCGAACGCCTCCACCGCCGCGAGCGCGCAGGCCGCGTTCGCGGCCTGATACTCGCCGAACAGCGGCAGCAGCAGGTCGCGGTACTCCCCCGCCAGCCCGCGGATACTGAGCGCCTGCCCGCCGACGGCGAGCTCACGCCAGGTCACGCCGAACTCAACGTCCTGCCTGGCCACGGTCGCGCCCACCGCGGCGGCGCGGCGCAGCAGCACCTCGGCCGCGGCGGGCACTTGCTGGCCGAGGATGGCGGCCGAGCTGGGCTTGATGATGCCCGCCTTCTCTCCGGCGATCTCCTCGATGGTGGAGCCGAGGTAGCGGGTGTGGTCGATGGCCACCGGGGTCACTACCGCCACCGCGCCGTCGGCGATGTTGGTCGCGTCCCAGGTCCCGCCCAGGCCGACTTCGATCACCGCCACGTCCACCGGCGCGTCGGCGAACGCGGCGAACGCCATCCCGGTGAGCACCTCGAAGAACGACAGCCGCAACGGCTCGCTCTCGTCCACCAGCGCCACGTACGGCGCGATGTCGTCGTAGCTGGCCAGAAAAGCCTCCACCGACAGCGGCTCGCCGTCGACGACGATCCGTTCCCTGACATTGCTCAGGTGCGGGCTGGTGAACAGCCCCGTGCGCAGCCCGCGGGTCCGCAACAGCGTCTCGATCATGCGGGCGGTGGACGTCTTGCCGTTGGTCCCCGCGACATGGATCACCGGGTAGGCGCGCTGCGGGTCCCCGAGCAGCACGGCGAGCGCGCTGATCCGGTCCAGGGTGGGCTCGACCGCGTGCTCGGGACGGCGGGCGAAAATCTCCGCCTCCACCTCACGCAGGCGCTGCGCCAGGGCGGGGCCGTGCGGCGCCCCGGGCTGGACAGGCCGCGCGGGCCCGCGAGGCCGGGCGGGCCGGGCGTCCTCGCCGGTCAAGCTTCCCCCTGACCCAGCGCGGCCAGGCGGCCGGAGATCCGTGCGACGTCGGCCTCGGCGGCGTCGCGCCTGCGCCGGGTCGCCTCCACCACGTCGGCCGGCGCCTTGGTGAGGAACGCGTCGTTGGCGAGCTTGCGTTCGGCCTGATCGGCTTCCTTGCGGGCGGCGGCGAGATCCTTCTCCATCCGGCGCCGCTCGGCGGCGACGTCGATCGCGGCCGCCGTGTCAAGCTCCACCGTGACCCCCTCAGCGTCCAGGGACGCGGTCGGGGTGAAGCCGTCGCCGGGTGCGGTCAGCCGCAGCAGCGAGCGGATGGCGCCCTCGTGGGCGGCCAGCGGCGTGCCGCCGATCCCGCCCAGCACGGCGGGGACCGGCTGGCCCGGCCGCAGGCCCTGGTCGGAACGGAACCGGCGCACCTCGGTCACCAGCGACATGAGCGAGCCGACCTCGGCCTCGGCCGCCGGGTCGCGGGCGGGCTGCGCGGCCGTCTCCCCAGCCCGCTCGCCCGGCCAGGGGGCGGTCATGACCGACGTCCCGCCGGTCAGGGCGGTCCACAGTTCCTCGGTGACGAACGGGATCACCGGATGCAGCAGCCGCAGCAGGCGGTCGAGCACGTAGCCGAGTACCTCGCGGGTGACCTGCCCGTCGTGCCCGTCCTGCCCGGACAGCGCGGCCTTCGCCAGTTCCAGGTACCAGTCGCAGACCTCGTCCCACGCGAAGTGGTAGAGCGCATCGCAGATCTTGCCGAACTCGTACTGCTCATACAGCTCGTCCACCTCGGCGGTCACTGCCGCCAGCCGCGAGAGGATCCACCGGTCCGCGGTGGACAGGCTCGCCGCCGCTGGCAGCGTGTCCGGCACGCTGGCTCCGTTCAGCAATGCAAAACGGGTGGCGTTCCAGAGCTTGTTGCAAAAATTGCGGGCACCGGTGACCCACTCTTCGCCGACCGCGATATCGCCGCCGGGACTGGCCCCCCGGGCCAGCGTGAACCGGGTGGCGTCGGCGCCGAACCGGTCGATCCAGTCCAGCGGGTCCACGGTGTTGCCGCGCGATTTGGACATCTTGCGGCCGAACGCGTCGCGGATCAGGCCGTGCAGCGCGACGTGGCGGAACGGCACCGCGTCGGCCGGGTCGTGGTCGCGCATCGCGTACAGGCCGAACATCATCATCCGCGCGACCCAGAAGAACAGGATGTCGTAGCCGGTGACCAGGACCGACGTCGGGTAGAAGCGGCGCAGGTCCTCGGTGTCGTCTGGCCAGCCCAAGGTGGAGAACGGCCACAGCGCGGAGGAGAACCAGGTATCGAGGACGTCGGGATCCTGCCGCCAGTCCGCGCCGGCCGGTGGCTCCTCGCCGGGGCCGACGACGCGGACCTCGCCGCCCGGGCCGTACCACACCGGGATCCGGTGCCCCCACCAGAGCTGGCGGCTGATGCACCAGTCGTGCATGTTGTCGACCCAGTCGAAATAGCGCACGGCCAACTCGGCCGGGTGGATGCGGACCCGGCCGTCCCTGACCGCGTCACCGGCCGCCTTGGCCAGCGGCTCGACCTTGACGAACCATTGCAGGGACAGCCTGGGCTCAACGATGGTGCCGCACCGGCTGCAGTGCCCCACCGCGTGCACGTAGGGGCGCTTCTCGGC
>DAITAE010000117.1:0-2584 GCA_036824445.1 Streptosporangiaceae bacterium
TACACTCGGCCCTATGGCCGTCCAGATGGCGCCGAGCATCCTGTCCGCCGACTTCGCGCGGCTCGCCAGCGAAGCCGAGGCGGTCTCCGCGGTGGCCGACTGGCTGCATGTGGACGTCATGGACAACCATTTCGTGCCCAACCTCACGATCGGCCTGCCGGTGGTGGAATCGCTGCTCAAGCACACGGGCCTGCCACTGGACTGCCACCTGATGATCACCGATCCCGACCGCTGGGCACCGGCCTATGCCGAGGCCGGGGCGCGCAACGTCACCGTGCACGCGGAAGCCGCCCGCCAGCCGGTCCGGCTGCTGCGGATGATCCGCTCGGCAGGTGCGCGCGCCGGCCTGGCGATCAATCCCGCCACGCCGGTCGAGCCGTACACCGATCTGCTGCCCGAGATCGACATGCTGCTGCTCATGACCGTGGAGCCGGGGTTTGGCGGCCAGCCCTTCCTCGACCTGGTGCTCCCGAAGCTGCGCCGCGCCCGTGCCCTCGTGGCCAGGCACGGCGGCTCGGTCTGGCTCCAGGTGGACGGCGGGGTGGGCCCTGACACGATCGAGCGCTGCGCGGAGGCGGGGGCAGATGTGTTCGTGGCAGGCTCATCCGTCTACAGCGCCGACAATCCCGCTACGGCGGTGCAGGCGCTGCGGGCGCAGGCCGAACGGGCTACCGCCCACGCGACCTGGGCCCGCTGACACGTGATCACGGGGGCACGCGGAAAAGCTCCGGGTCCGGCCCGGAATCCTGCCGCGGCTGTCGATCCCCGGCGGCACCGATCGTCGGGTAGGTGACGGCTCCCATCGAGACAGCGGAAGGACATCCGTCATGGCCGAGTACCTGATCCTGATCTATGAGGACGAGAACGGTTACGCCAACGCCTCGCCGGACGTGTTTCAGCAGGTAATGGAGGCGCATACCCGCTTCGCGCAGCAGGTGGAGCAGAGGGGCGGCAAGATCGTTTCTGGCAACGCCCTGCAGCCGACTTCCACCGCGACGTCCATCCGCGGCGACGTGGTCACCGACGGCCCCTTCGCCGAGACCAAGGAGGCGCTGGGCGGCTACTACCTGATCGAGGCGCCCGACCTGGACCACGCGCTCGACATCGCCAAGCTCTGCCCGGCGCGCTTCGGCGGCGTTGAGGTCCGGCCGATCATGGACTTTTCCGGCGGGTGAGCGCCGCACAGGGTCCGGGCGCCACGGGGAAGACCCGGGACGCCGTGGGCGAGAGCCCGGGCGCCGGAGATGCCAGCCGGCCCGGCCGGTCCGGGACGGGGCAGGACCGGGGCAAGGACCGGGCGGGCAGCGACTCCGCCGCTGCCGTAGCCGACGCGCACCGTCGCGAGTGGGCCTTCGTGCTCGCCGCGACGGCGCGCGTCGCCGGCGACATTGATCTCGCCGAGGAATGCGTTCAGGACGCCTATGTCGCCGCCCTGGACGCATGGTCCCGGCAGGGTGTGCCGCGCAACCCCGGTGCCTGGCTTACCACCGCGGCCCGGAGGCGCGCCATCGACGCACTCCGGCGTAACCGGACCCTGCGCGGCAAGCTGCCGCTGCTGATCGAGCCCGCCCCGCCCGTCGCGGTCTCGTCCCCGCCTGCGCCAGTGCCCGGGGAGGACGACGTGATCCCCGACGACCGTCTCCGCCTGGTGTTCACCTGCTGCCATCCAGCCCTCGCCAGAGAGGCGCAGGTCGCGCTCACCCTGCGGCTGGTGTGCGGGCTGACCACGACCGAGATCGCGCAGGCCTTCCTGGTGCCGGAGCCGACGATGGCCGCCAGGGTGACCCGTGCCAAGAAGAAGATCTCTGCGGCCCGCATCGCCTACCGGGTGCCGGGCGCCGCCGAACTGCCCGACCGCCTCGATGGGGTGCTCACCGTTGTGCACCTGCTGTACACGACCGGGCACACCGCGCCGACGGGCGAGAACCTGGTGCGCGACGATCTCGTCGAGCGCGCGATCGACCTGGTGCGGATGCTGCATTCGCTCATGCCCGACGAGCGCGAGGTACGCGGGCTGCTCGCCCTCCTGCTGCTCACCGATGCCCGGCGGGTGACCCGCGCCGACGCTGACGGCCGGCTGCTGCTGCTGGCGGAACAGGACCGGTCCCGCTGGAACCGGGACGCGATCGCCGAGGGGATCGCGCTGGTGCCCGGCGCGCTGCGGGGCGGGAGCCCGGGGCGGTTCGCGCTGCAGGCCGCGATTGCCGCCCTGCACGCCGAGGCCCCGAGCTACGCGGAGACCGACTGGCGGCAGATCGTTCAGCTCTACGACGCCTTGCTCGCGGTATGGCCGTCCCCAGTCGTGGCCCTGAACCGGGCCGTCGCACTGGCGCTGGCTGAGGGGCCGGAAGCAGGGCTGGCACAGATCCAGGAGCTGGAGGCCGGCGGGCGGCTGGCGGACTACCGTTACCTGCCCGCCGCAAAGGCGGACCTGCTGCGCCGCCTCGGGCGGCGGGAGGAGGCCGCGCAGGCGTACCGTGCCGCGATGTCCCTCACGGAGAACACCGCGGAACGGGCCTTCCTCGACCGGCGCATCGCGGAGGTCGGCGGCCAGCCGGAACCGGGCCGGGCGAGCGGCTGACGC
>DAITAE010000117.1:2684-10119 GCA_036824445.1 Streptosporangiaceae bacterium
TCGAAGCAAAAGCGTGCTCCGGGGTCGGTGAAACTCCGAGCCGGCGGTGACAGTCCGCGACCCGGCCAAGGCGCCAAGCGCCAGCGGCCGGTTGACCCGGTGGAATCCCGGGACCGACGGTGAAAGTCCGGATGGGAGGCAGCACGCGCGCGGCCCGGCCGTCCTGGCCGGGAGCAGCCGCGCCCGCGCATCCGCGATCCCCGGAGCCCGGCAGGACCCTGAGGAAGGGAACGCGGGATGTTCACCGGAATCGTGGAGGAGCGCGGCGAGGTCGTCGCGGTGGACAGGCATGCCGGGGCGGCCACCGTGACGGTGCGGGGCCCACGCGTCACCGCCGACGCCGCCCATGGCGACTCCATCGCGGTCAACGGGGTCTGTCTCACCGTCACCGCGATCTCCGGCTCCACCTTCACCGCCGATGTCATGGCGGAGACCCTGCGCCGAACTGCGCTCGGCGCGCTGGCGCCCGGCTCGCCCGTCAACCTGGAACGCCCGCTGTGCCTCGGCGGGCGGCTTGGCGGCCACCTGGTGCAGGGCCACGTGGATAGCGTCGCCGCCATCGTGTCGCGCAGCCCCGCCGAGCACTGGGACGTGGTGCGGATCGCGATCCCGCCCGGCCTGGCCCGGTACATCGTGGAAAAGGGCTCGATCGCCGTCGACGGGGTGAGCCTGACGGTTTCCGCGGTTGGCGGCGGTGGTGGCGGTGTGCCGCCCTGGTTCGAGGTGAGCCTCATTCCCGCCACACTGTCCGGGACCACGCTCGGCGGCACCCAGCCGGGCAGCGACGTCAACCTGGAGGTTGACGTCATCGGGAAATACGTCGAACGGCTGATGGCTGGCCAGGAAGCGGCGGTGCGGCCATGATCGGCGTCAGCCCGGCGCGGGCGAGCGCGGACACCCCGGACGCCTCGGCCGAGTCCGCCATGCTGGACAGCGTGGAGCGGGCCGTCGCTGACGTCGCGGCCGGCCGCCCGGTGGTCGTCGTCGACGACGCCAACCGCGAGAACGAAGGCGATATCATCGTCGCGGCAAGCAAGATGACGCCCGCGCTGATGGCGTTCATGATCAGGCACACGAGCGGCGTCATCTGCGTCCCGCTGCCCGGGCCGGATCTCGACCGCCTCCAGCTGCCGCTGATGACCGCGCAGAACAACGAGCGCATGCGCACGGCCTTCACGGTCAGCGTGGACGCCAGGGACGGCGTCACCACCGGCATCTCGGCCGCCGACCGCGCGCGGACTGTCAAGGTGCTGGTGGACTCCGCCACCGAGCCCTATGAGCTCGTCCGGCCCGGCCACATCTTCCCGCTGCGCTACGCCGAGGGCGGCGTGCTGCGCCGTCCCGGCCACACCGAGGCGGCGGTGGACCTGGCCAGGCTCGCCGGGCTCAGCCCAGCCGGCGTGCTGGCGGAAGTCGTCAACGACGACGGGACCATGGCCAGGCTGCCCGCGCTGCGGGCGTTCGCGGATGAGCACGGCCTGACCCTGATCTCGATCGCGCAGCTCATCGAGTACCGGCGCCGCTCCGAGCGGATGGTCCGGCGGGTGGTCGAGACCAGGCTGCCGAACGCGCACGGCGACTGGCGGGCCCTCGGGTACCAGAACAGCATGGACGGGACCGAGCATGTCGCGCTGATCTACGGCGACCTCGGCGACGGCGAACGCGTCCTGGTTTGGGTGCATTCGGAGTGTTTGACCGGGGACGTGTTTGGCTCGCTGCGCTGCGACTGCGGCGCCCAGCTGAACGCGGCGATGGCGGTCGTGGTCGCCGAGGGCTGGGGGATCGTCCTGTACCTGCGCGGGCACGAGGGCCGCGGGATCGGCCTCCTGTCCAAGCTGCAGGCCTATCACTTGCAGGACGGTGGGTCCGACACCGTGGACGCCAATCTCGAACTCGGACTGCCAGCCGATGCCCGCGAGTACTCCACCGGTGCGCAGATCCTTGCCGATCTCGGGGTGCGTTCGGTCCGGCTGCTTACCAACAACCCCGCGAAGGTCGGCGGGCTTGCCGGGTTCGGCGTCGAGGTGGCCGGCCGGGTACCACTGCCGGTCGCGGCCACACCGGAGAACCTGCGGTACCTGATCACCAAGCGGGACCGCCTCGGCCACCAGATCGACGGTCTTCCCGCCCCGGTGGCGGCGCCGGCCGCCCTGGGCGGGCAGGCGTCCGGGGCCGGCGCCGTGGAGGAAGGATGAGCGGCGGCGGCCGCCCCGCCGCCGAGCCGGTGGATGCGGCCGGGCTCACCCTGGCCATCGCGGCCACCCGCTGGCATGCAGAGGTGACCGACGCCCTGGTGGAGCGCGCGGTCGCGGCGGCGAAGGCGTGCGGGGTCGACGACCCGCCGGTGATCCGGGTGCCGGGAGCGTTCGAGCTCGCGGTGGTGGCGGCCGAACTTGCCGCGCGCTACGACGCGGTCGTGTGCGTCGGCACGGTGATCCGCGGCGGCACACCCCACTTCGAGTACGTCTGTGAGGCGGTGACCTACGGCCTGGCCAGGGTCGCCCTCGACGCCCGGACGCCGGTTGGCAACGGCGTGCTGACCTGTGACACCCTGGAACAGGCCCGGGCACGCTGCGGGCTTGACGGCAGTACCGAGGACAAGGGATGGGAGGCGGTAGTGGCGGCTCTCGACACCGCGATCGTTCTCCGCTCGCTGCGCGGGCCCGGAGCCCGCGACGGTGCCCCAGGGGGAGCGGGCCGGCAGCGACATTGATCCAGGCACGCTGGAGCCAGCCCGGCTCGCGTGCGTCCGGTCCTGTGTGCGGTGCTCGCCGCGCCGCGGTCACCCGTCGATGAAAGGCTGTGCGCCGTGCTCTCCCTGGTTCTCCCCAAGGGCTCGCTGGAACGGGCCACCCTGGAGCTGTTCGATGCGGCGGACCTGACCGTCCGCCGTTCCTCCGACCGCGACTACCACGCGTCCATCGATGACCCGCGCATCGACCGGGTGCGCTTCCTGCGGCCCCAGGAGATCCCGTCCTACATCGAGCGGGGTCTATTCGACCTCGGCATCACCGGCCGGGACTGGATCACGGAAACCGGCGCCGAGCTCGCCTCGCTCGGCGAGCTGAGGTACTCGAAGAGCACTGCCGACCCCGTGCGTGTGGTGCTCGCGGTGCCCGAGAACGCGCCCTGGAGATCGGTCACCGACCTGCCGGACGGTGTGCGGATCTCGACCGAGCTGCCCGCCACGACGTGCCGCTACCTGGAGGCGAACGGGGTCAAGGCCATGGTGATCCCATCGCACGGCGCCACCGAGGCAAAGGTCCCGGACATCGTGGACGCGATCGTCGACCTCACCGAGACCGGCTCCTCGCTCCGGCGTAACGGCCTGAGGATCCTGGACACGCTGCTCACGAGCTACACCGAACTGGTGGCCAACACCGACGCCTACGCGGATGCGGGCAAGCGTGCCGCCATGGAGGACATCGCCCTGCTGCTGCGGGGCGCGATCCGGGCCCGGGGCAACGTGCTGCTCAAGCTGAACGTGCCCACCGCGCGCCTACAGGCGGTGACGAGGATGCTCCCGGCCATGTCGTCGCCGACGATCACGGCTCTGGCCAGGGGTGACATGAGCGCAGTCGAGACCGTGGTGCCGAAGGACGGTGTCAATACCTTGATCCCGGCGCTGAAGACGGCAGGCGCCAGGGACATACTCGAGCTTCCGATCTCCAAGATCGTCGAGTGAGGCCGGGACCAGTCTGCCAAGGCGGGACTGGGCTCGCCCGGGAGGTGACCGGGCCGCCCCATGGGTCGCGCCGCTGGTCAGCGGGAATGGTGAGGCTCGAGGGCTGGTTTGTCCCAGAAGTACTGTGAATCCTGCCGGGACCACCCCGGCGCGGGCGGGCGGGCCGCGGCAGCCCGGGCCGCCGGGGAATCGTGAGGTGAGAGGGTCTTGCGCGACATCCTGGACCAGATCACGAAATGGTGGGACTCGGGGGAGACCTTCGGCCTTGCGACCGTTGTGAACACCTTCCGCAGCGCGCCGAGGGATCCGGGGGCGGCACTGGCTGTCTCCGACGGCGGCGAGGTGGTCGGCAGCGTTTCCGGCGGCTGCGTGGAGGGCGCCGTCTACGAACTGGCGCAAGACGTGCTCCAGACCGGCCGGCCGGTGATGCAGACCTACGGCGTCAGCGACGACGCGGCCTTTGAGGTCGGGCTTACCTGCGGCGGCATCATCGATCTCTTCGTGCAACCGGTCAGCAGGGAGCACTTCCCCGAGCTGGGCGGGGTGGCAGCCGCCATCCGGGAGGGAGTGCCGGTCGCCGTTGTCACCGTGATCGCGGGCCCAGGAACGGTCGGCGCCCGGCGCGTCGTCTGGGCCGACACGGCCACCGGGACCCTCGGCGCTGGCGCTCGGCTCGATGAGGCCATCGACGACGACGTGCGCGGCATGCTCGCGCAGGGACTGACGGGGGTGCGGCACTACGGGGAACACGGCGAGCGGCGGCTTGACGACCTGTCCGTGTTCGTCCACTCCTTCGCGCCCCCGCCGCGGATGCTGGTTTTCGGCGCGATCGACTTCGCCGCGGCGGTGGCGCGGGCCGGAAAGTTCCTCGGTTACCAGGTCACGGTCTGCGACGCACGGCCGGTGTTCGCCACCCATGCCCGCTTCCCGGACGCGGACGAGGTCGTTGTCGAATGGCCGCACCGGTACCTGGCCCAGACACCCGTGGATCAGCGGACGGTGATCTGCGTCCTCACCCACGACCCCAAGTTCGACGTGCCGCTGCTTGAGGTCGCGCTGCGTACCCCGGCCTGCTACATCGGCGCCATGGGCAGCCGCCGGACCCACGATGACCGCATGGCGCGGCTGCGTGAGGCCGGGCTGACGGAGGACGAACTAGCGCGGCTGCGCTCCCCGATCGGGCTGGACCTGGGTTCGAGAACACCCGAGGAGACGGCGGTGTCGGTCGCGGCGGAGCTCATCCAGCTGCGGTGGGGCGGGTCCGGCCAGCCCCTGACCGACACCAACGGCCGCATTCATCACAGCTGACCCGGGCCGCGTGAAACGTCGTGACGATCATGGAACAGATGGCCGGTGATGGCACCGGAACGTAACGTTGGGGATCGTGACTCGACGGATCGCCGGAGTGCTGCTCGCCGCCGGTGAGGGCACCCGGCTCGGTGGGCCGAAGGCACTGGTCGAAGTGGCCGGGACGCGGCTGGTCGACCGGGGTGTTGCGCTGCTCCGGGAGGGCGGGACCACCCCCGTGGTGGTGGTGACGGGGGCGGTGGATGTGCCTTTGCTGGGCGTGATCACTGTGCACAACCCGGACTGGCGGTCCGGCATGGCGTCCTCCCTGGCGGCCGGGCTCGGGGCAGTCCCGGACGGGTGCACCGCCGCCGTGATCGCCCTGGTGGATCAGCCCCTCATCGGCCCCGACGTGGTGCGGCGACTGGTCGCCGCGTATCTGGACGGCGCCGGGATCGCGGTCGCAAGTTACCAGGGCAGGCTACGGAACCCTGTCCTGCTGGCAAGGAGCGAATGGGCCGGGGTGATGGCGCTGGCCACCGGCGACGTCGGTGCGCGGCCCTACCTCAACGCTCACCCGGACCGGGTCACGGCCGTGGAATGTGGCGACATCGGCCGCCCCGACGACGTGGACACGCCGGAGGATCTGGCGCGCGTGAGCCGTGCGCTCGCGCCAGGCCAGTCAGTCGCGGGGCGCGCCCCTAAGGCCTGGTCACCTCGATCCCCCAGACATGGGTGACGCTGCTGCCGGGGTCCAGGATGATCAGGTCGGTGCCGCTCACGAAGGCGTTCGGGGGGCAGGTCATGGGCTCGACGGCCAGGGCGCGGCGGCGGTGACTGGCGTCCAGCGTGTCGCCGGTGAAGACCTGGAGCCAGTGGTAACCCTGGCCCGCCCAGAGCGCGACTTCGGTATGACCGCTGGTCAGCCGGGCCCTGGCGCGGCCCTGCCCGTCCCGGGTGAGCCCGGTGAGCGCGTGATCCAGGCGCACGTCCCCGACCTTCCGGGCCGCGCGGAAATCGGCGTCGGTGCCCGCCACGTCCCTGGCCTCACCCACCGGGATGCCACGCTTGTCTGCGGGCAGCCAGCGCGCCGCGGGCAGGCTGAGCGTGCACTCGTCCACGGTTGGCGCTCCAGAGGTCAGGTAGGGGTGCGACCCGGTCCCGTACGGCGCGGGCCGGGAGCCGGTGTTGCGGGCGCTGATGCTCACCTGCAGTCCGTGTTCCTCGCTGAGCTGGTATTCGGCATCAATTTCAAGACAAAACGGATAACCCGTCCGCCCGAGTATGGACGTGCGCAACAGCACCGTTTCCGCATCATGGCGGACGGCGGCCCACGGCATCCATCTGGTCAGGCCGTGGATCGCGTTACCGGCGGCGGGCTCGCTCAGGTCAAGCTGGTGATCGGTGCCGGCCAGCGAGTACCGGCCCCCGTCGATCCGGTTGGGCCAAGGCGCCAGCAGCTGGCCTGCCCCGCCCGGAGGTAGCTCGTCGGGCTGGTAGCGCGCGATCACGTGCTCGCCACGATGGGTCAGTTCACGCAGGCCGGCGCCGAGTTCGGTGACGACGGCCGAGTAGGAACCCGCGTCGATCCGATACTGGCTGCCCGTGACCGGGATCATGACTGCCTGAGCTGGGCTGTTCGCATCCGGGGACGCGCTGCTGCGATCATGGCACTCATTGTCGCGCCCGGTCGTCGTGAGGCTGCAGTGGGGTCTTGCCCCAGCATCCGGCTCGGCCGCCTGTTGGCCCGGGGCCCTTTAAGCGCCGGCGGGGCTGCTTGGGGAGCGGGGGACCGTCAGCCCCGCCGGCTATTGAACGATATCCGCCCGAGTCTTATGTGTGTGCGAAATTCTTCAACCATCCGTCAACGGAACGACCTCGCGCACCATGTCTACCAGGGTTTTGCGTGCCGTTTCCGCCCTTGTGACGGATTTTTAGGTCCAGCCTTGCATCTGTAGTTGATGCCGGGCTCCTGGTTTCCGGCCGGCCAGCCCGTGGATGCCTAGACCGTGCCGCCGTACGGGTTGGTGGCGGCGACGGCGGGCGCCTGCGCACCGCTGCGGATGGCCTCGGCCATCAGCACACCGAACAGGTAGAAGTAGGCAGCTTCCTCGTCGGTGAAGGAGCGAAGCTCGTGTCTCATCCCGTCCGCCGCGATGAAGACGTCGAACCCATCTGGCGTGGGGAGCAGGCACATGGCCCCTTCGATCTCGGTTTCCAGCGCGTACGCGGCCCGTGGGATGGATGCGAGGTCGGCGAGCTCGCAGAAAATCTCCCGGGTCGATACCCGCCGCCGCCGCGCCGCCCTGCCGCCAACGTCGCCCGGCGGCGTGATGTCCGCCAGGGCGGCGTTTTCCGGGTCGTAGAAGCCAGGCGGGACCGGCAGGGGCTGTGGGTCGGGCTCGTCCCGCAGCGAGTTCACGTCGCCGCCTGACATGTGGTCCTGGTACGGGTCCACCTTCG
>DAITAE010000643.1:0-2686 GCA_036824445.1 Streptosporangiaceae bacterium
TGGCCGTACGCGTTCCCGTGGGGCAGGCTGGCGATGAGCCAGGCGGGCACTCCGGCCGCACCGTGGGCCGCGATCGGCGGGGCGCCGCTGCTGACCTTCCTGGTGGCGCTGGCCGGCGCCACCCTGGCCTGGGCCCTCCTCATCCCAGGCCGCCGCCGGGCGATGCCCTGGCTGGTGGTCGCCGCCGGCGCGGGGCTCGCGCTGGCGGGGAGCTTGCTTCCGGTCGACCGGCAAGCCGCATACACCCCGACGGCCACCGTTGCCGCCGTCCAGGGGAACGTGCCGCACGCGCGGAACCTGCCGGACCTGCTTCGGGCGAGCACGGTCACCACCAACCACGTGGCCGCCACCGAGCGCCTGGCAGCGCAGGTCAGGTCGGGCGCGCGGCCCGCACCCGACCTGGTGATCTGGCCGGAGAACGCCGCCGATCTCGATCCCAGGTTCTACCCGGAGGTCTACGCCAGGATCTCGGCGGCGGTGAACGCGATCAACCGCCCGGTACTCGTCGGCACCCTGCTGGCTGACCCGGTGCGCAATGCCAGCCAGCTATGGCTGCCCGGCCGTGGGCCGGTCCAGACGTACGTCAAGCGCCAGCTGGTGCCGTTCGGTGAGTACATCCCGTTCCGCGGGCTGCTCAAGCACATCACCTCGCTGGTGAACCTGCAGCCGCAGAACTTCACGGCCGGCCACCGGGCGGTGGTGTTCCGGGCCGGCAAGATCAGGCTCGGTGACGTCATCTGCTACGAGATCGGTTTCGACCACCTGGTGTCCTCCGAGGTCAACGCGGGCGCGAACCTGCTGGCCATGCAGACCAACGACGCGACCTTCGAGGTGGACGGGCAGCGCGGGGAGACGCTCCAGCAGCTCGCCATGGCCCGGATCCGTGCGGTCGAGTCGAACCGGGCGGTCGTCGTCGCCTCCACCACCGGCGTCAGCGCCATCATCGCCCCGGACGGGCGCCTGCTGGCGCACAGCGGCACCTGGCGGCAGGCCGTGCTGGTGGCCCGGGTGCCGCTGGTGAGCCAGCGCACCCTCGCCGACCGGCTTGGCGCCTGGCCCGAAGCCACGATCGTGGCCCTGACCCTCCTCGCGTTCGCCTGGGCCGCCACCGCGTCCCTCCGGCGCCGCCGCGCGGCCACCAGCTAACCAAGGCGACGCGCCCGGCTAATTCTTTACGATTTGATAACCGAAAAATGACAAAACGGATGCGGCCCTGACCCTCGGGGGCCAAAAGCCGACTCGAACCGGGTAAAGGGCCGCGGGGAGCCCCCATTTCCCCGGCCGCTCAATTCCGCGGCCGTAATAGCCGCCGCAGCACGCGGCGCCCGCTTCATGATCTTGATCTGAGTGCACATCTGACGACACCAAGGTCATGGTCACCAAGGCCCCCGCCTCCGGGTTGTGCATACTCGTGTGGCTGGTGGGGCTCGAGTGGCATGTGGCCGGCGGCGCGCTGGCGCGTAGGCGGCGCAACAATGGGGTTATGGCGTTCTGGCGTGGCCTGATGCAGCCGATCAGGTATGCCGCCCTGCTGGCGGGCGCGCTGCCCGTGCTCGCGTTCCCCGCGCCCAACCTGGAGTTCCTGGCATGGTTCGGGCTCGTGCCAGGCCTGTTCATCATGCGCGCGTCCCCGGCCGCGCGGGAGGCGGCGGTACGCGGCTGGTGGTTCGGCGCCGGGTTCATCCTCGCCGCCCACTACTGGCTGGCGCCGAACATCGGCCCCGCCCTGCTGCTGGTAGCCGTGGTGCTCGGTGCGCTCTGGATCCCGGTTGGGGTGAGCACCTGGGTGCTGCTGCGCCCGCCCATCACCGCCGCCCGAGCGCTCGCCGCTCTGGTGGTCGTGCCCAGCTACTGGCTGGTGATCGAGTGGATCCGCTCCTGGCAGGGATTCGGCGGGCCGTGGGCGCTCCTTGGCGCCAGCCAGTGGCAGCATCCGGCGGTGCTCGCGCTGGCCGCGGTGGGCGGGGTGTGGCTGGTCAGTTTCGCCATCGTGGCCGCCAACACCGGGATCGTGATCCTGCTGGCCGCCGCGCGCACCCCGGTGCGGGCCCTGGGCGCCGTCGCCGTCGCGGTGGTGATCGTGGCCGGGCCGGCCGCGTTCGCGCTGGCCCCGGCACCGCACCCGGCACGCATCGTGACGGTGACGCTGGTCCAGCCCGGAATCCAGCACAACCCACTGCCGCGGGTGAACGCCAGCGAACGGCTCTCGCGTGACCTGGGCAGGCTTCGCCCCGACCTCATCGTCTGGGGAGAGAGCAGCATCGCGTATGACCTGTACCGCGCCCCGCGGCAGCTCGCCGGGCTCGAGAGCCTCTCGGCGGCGGACGGCGCGCAGATCCTCGTCAACCAGGACTCCCGGACGCCCGGCGGAAAGTCCAAGGTCGCGGTGCTGGTCGGCCCCGGCGGGATCGTGGCGACGTACACGAAGACCCGGCTGGTCCCGTTCGGCGAGTACATCCCGTTCCGCCAGCAGCTGGGCTGGCTGACGAAGATCAGCAAAGCGGCCCCGACCAACATGATCCCCGGGACCGGGGCGAAGGTGATGCAGGTCACGACGCGTGACGGCCAGCACGTCCCCATCGGGGTGCTGATCTGCTTCGAATCCGCCTTCCCCGACATGTCGCGCGCCGACGCGCGGCGGGGCGCCCAGCTGATCGTGTACCAGACCTCCGACTCCACGTTCCAG
>DAITAE010000118.1:0-1742 GCA_036824445.1 Streptosporangiaceae bacterium
AAGGTGTAGCTGGGCGTGGCGAAGATCAAGCTCGGGCTGGAGCGCCAGCTGCGGCTGGGCACGCTCTCGGTGCGGCGCGACTGGGGCTTCGCCGGCGACTCCGTGCGCGCGATGCACCTCATGCTGGCCCGGGACGTCCCGGAGGACTTCGTGGTCGGCACCGGGGTGACCCACTCCGTGGAGGAGCTGGTGGACCGGGCGTTCCGCGTGGCGGGCCTGGACTGGCGCGACCATGCGGTCGGCGACGCCGCGTTCGTCCGCCCGGCCGACGACGACCAGCTCTGCGCGGACCCGTCCAAGGCGGTCAAGCAGCTCGGCTGGGAACCGAAGGTCGGGTTCGACGCTCTGATCACCATGATGGTGGAGTCGGACCTCGCACTGCTGTCCGGGCCGGGGGGATACGGGGACGACCCGTTCGGCCCGGAAGCCTGGTGACGGGGCAGGCCTAGCTGGTCATCCGTTCCCGCTCCGGCTCCGCCTCGGCATCTGGTCGCCGCCCGCTGCAAGGTCGCCGCCCGCTGCAAGGTCGCCGCCCGGCACGCAGGCCACCCGGGCCGGGCGCCGCAAAGGCCCTGCCGCCAGGACGGTGACGGCCAGGATGGCCAGGCACGCCGCCGCGGTCAGCCCGAAAACAGCCTGGGCGCTGAGCCTCCCCGCCGCGAGCCCTGCCGCCAGCGGGCCTAGCAGCACGGTTGCCGCCCACACCCCGTTGAGCAGCCCTATCACGACGCCGATGCCGGCTCCGCTTCGCTCCGCCCCGGCAGCGGCCAGGGGGTAGCTGACCGTCCAGAGCAGCGAGCGCATGGCTGTGGTGGCGCACTGCATGGTGACGATGGCGAACGGCGTCGAGGCCAGCACGGCCGGTGAGAGGGCGAACGCAAGGGCCAACATGCCGGCCATGACCACCGACATGCGCACGGCCCGTCGGCCAGCGGCGGTCGTAAGCATGCTGGCCACCACGAACAGCACCCCGCCCGCCGCGAACACCAGGCCGATCTGGCCCGGCGACGCACCGGCGACGTGCAGCTCGGCGGGAACCAGGAGAGCCGAGACCCCAGTCGTGCCGCCCGCGGTCACGATTGCGGCGGCCGCCACGATCGTGCGGCGGTCGGCGGTGGCGGCGCGCAGGCTGGTGCCCATCCGGGCCGGGGGCGGGGGCGCGATGACCCGCATCCGGAGCAGCCCGAGTGCCAGGGTGAGCACGGCGAAGCCCGCGGCCACGGCGAGAAACGGGCACATCAGGCCGAAGTACTGGACGGCCGTTCCTGACAGGGCCGGCCCGACCACGCCGCCGACCCCGGCGCTGGCGACCGTCCCGCCGAGCCCGCCCCCGCCCGACGCGGCCTCGGCCAGCCAGGACAGCCCCGCGGTCCAGATGACGGCGAAGCCGATCCCGAATCCCAGCCGCGCCGCCAGCAGGACCGGGAACGAGCCGGCCACCGCCTGTGCGAAAAGCGCGATCGACATCAGCCCGCCGGCCCAGAGCGTGAGCCTCCGCGCGCCGAACCGGTCGGAGAAGGCCCCGGCCGGTACCGAGACGGCGAGTGTGGCGAGCCCGGTCGCGCCGAGCACCATGCCTTGCTGGATGCCGGTAAGGCCGAACCGGTGGGCATAGACGGGAAGGATCGGCACCACCGAGTACTGGGTGGCGGAGCTGGCCAGGACAAGGCCGTAGATGAGGAAGCGGAACAGGCGAACCGGGCCGGGGCCGCGGACGTGCATCTCGGCCACCGGCCCCTTCC
>DAITAE010000118.1:1842-10065 GCA_036824445.1 Streptosporangiaceae bacterium
AACAGGCGAACCGGGCCGGGGCCGCGGACGTGCATCTCGGCCACCGGCCCCTTCCACTCGCGGACCTGCCCCTTCCGCTCGTGGACCGGCGCGCGTTCCCCGGCCACCGGACCCTGCGCCCTGGCCACCGGGCCCTGCTCCTCGGTCACTGATTCCTCTTCTGCGATTCCGGTGCTGGAACGGCGCGCCCATTGCATTTTAATATGAAGAAGACAGCAGCTAATCTGAAGAAATGAGCGATATACGATCGATCTACCCGATTAAAACCGGGCTCGGCCTGCGCGAGCTCCGGGCGGTCCTCGCGGTGGCGGAACTCGGATCGTTCCGCCGGGCCGCGGCCGAACTCGGGTACACCCAGTCGGCGTTGTCGCACCAGGTCGCTGCGCTCGAGGCGGCGCTGGGCTGGCCGCTGTTCCACCGGCCGGGTGGCCGCGGGCAGGTGAGGCTGACCCCGGCTGGCGAGGCGGTCTGCCGCCGGGCCAGGCGCGCTCTCGGCGAGGTCGAGGCGATGGCGGCCGACGCCGAGGAAGCGGAACGCGGCGAGACCGTGCGGGTACGCGTGGGCGTCTCCCAGACGGCGGCGGCCGAGATCATGCCGTCGGCCCTGCGAGCCTTCCGGGACGAGTATCCGGGGGTCGAGGTGGTCCTGAGCGGGGTCGACGATTCGGCGGGAGCGGATGCGCTCCGCAAGGGGCGGATCGACCTGGCCTTCATCAACAATCCCGAGCCGGACGATGTCATCGAGGCGGTGCCGGTGCTCGACGACCCGTGGGTGATCCTGACCCGTCGTGACAGCGCGATCGCCGAGCTGCGCCGGCCGGGGTTCGACGTGCTCGACGGGACCGACCTGGTCGCCTGGACGCGCCGCTGGCAGGGGCAGCGCGAGCTCGAGCAGGCCTGGGCCCGTCGCGGCATCGCGCCGAGGATCGTCTACCGGACCGACGACAACCTGGCGCTGCAGCGGCTCGTCGCGGCCGGGCTCGGGCACGCCTGCATCGGGCGCCTCGCCGCCAGGCGCGCGGTGGACCCGTCGCTGACCTGGCTGTCGCCCCGCGACTTGCTCAGCCCTCGCGAGATCGCCCTCTGCTACCCGCGGCAGCGGCAGATGACGGCCACCTCACGCGCGCTCGTCGCGGCCATCCGCCGGCAGCCGGCCCTGTGATACGCCGGCGCTCAGCCGCCGCGGCCGTTCAGGTAGGTCCCGCCCGCGCCCTGTGCTACATAACGGCCGTGCCGGACCAGCGCCCTGCCCCGGAGCAGGACGTCCCGCACCTGGCCGGACAGCCGCTCACCGGCGTAGACGCTGTCGCCCGTGCCGTCGTCGAAGGTGCCGGCCGCGATGGTCATCCGGGCGCCCGGATCCCAGATCAGCAAGTCGGCGTCGGACCCGGGGGCGATGACTCCCTTGCGCGGGTAGTGGCCAAAGGCGCGCGCCGGGTTCGCGGCGGCGACCTCCGCGAGCCGCTCAATTGGCACGCCCCGCGCGAGGCCGTGCGACAGCAGCAGCGGAAGCCGGGCCCCGATGCCCGCGATCCCGTAGGAGTAGCCGCGCCCGTCCGGGGCGAACTCCCCGATCGTGCGCGACCGCTCCTGGCAGTGGTCGGTTCCCACCGTGTCGAGCGTCCTGTCCGCGAGTGCCCCCCACAGCGCCTCCTGGTGCCCGGGCGGCCTGAGCGGCGGGCACACGAGATACCGCTCGGCATCGTTGCGCTCGTAATGGCGGTCATCGAGGAGGAGGTGGTGCAGGCAGACCTCCGCGTACAGCGCCGGCGATCCGCGGCGGCGTGCGAGCCGGACCTGATCGAGCGCCTCGGCGCAGGACAGGTGCGCGAGGTAGCACGTCGCCCCGGTGATCGCCGCCGTCTCGATGGCGAGGGCCACCGACGCCTCCTCGGTCCCCGGCGGGCGGGTCTCCGCGAAGAGCCCCACCCCGGTGCGGCCGGCCGCGACCGCCGCGGCGACCAGCCCCTCGATCACCTGGCCCTCTTCGCAATGGACCTGGACCACCTGCCCCTGCCGCGCGGCGAGGGTCATCAGCTCGAACAGTCCGCGCGCGGACCACATGATCCCCAGTTCGGGGTAGGCGAGGAAGACCTTGATCCCGGATACGCCGGCATCCCGCAGGGCCCGCAGGTCGGCCGCCTCGACCTGGTCCGGCAGGTAGAGCATCGCGTGCAGCCCCACGTCCACCGCGGGCTGGGCGGCCGCTAGCTCGGCGCGGCGGCGCTCCAGGCACTGGACCGCTCCCTCGCCGGGCTCGGGGTTGGTGAACGACAGCACGGTGGTCGTGCCGCCGAGGGCGGCCGCCCTGGTCGCGGCGGCCACGTCCGGCATGATGTGGCAGTGCGGGTCCACCCCTCCCGGAAGCACGAGGCAGCCCGAAGCGTCGAGCCGTTCGGCCCGTGCGGGCGCCGCGCCCGGTTCTGCCAGCGCGACGATCGTGCCATCGCCGATCACCACGTCGGCGGGCAGCGTCCCGGCCAGCGTCACCACGGTGCCGCCGGTGACCACGAGGGTGCCGGCAGACCGGGACGAGACCGCGCCGGAAGTCATGACCCGGGCCTGCCGCGGACGGCGCTCATGACCGCGATCCGACTGGGGGAACCGGCCCTGGAGTGACCGGGTCCAGCCGGTGAGCCCGCCCGGCCCGCACCACGAGCCGGGGCACGACGAGCGTCTCCACGACCTCGCTCTCGCCCGTCCCGTCGGGGAGCGCCCACTCGCCGGTGCGCAGCTCGAAGCCGGTCAGGTCGGCCTCGCTGCCGGGCGCCAGCGACCCCAGCTCGCCGGCGCGCCGGATGGCCGCCGCCGGCGCGGCGGTCGCCGCCCTGACCACTTCGGTCAGGCTCATCCCGCAATGGACCAGCTTCGACAGGGTGGTTGCCTGGTCGTATACGGGCCCGGCGACGTTGTGGGCGTGCAGATCACTCGACACGGTGTTGGGCGGGAAGTCCTGCGCGAGGGCGGCTCTCGCCACCCGGTAGGCGAAGCTGCCGGCCCCGTGGCCGACGTCGAACAGGACGCCGCGCGCCCGGGCGCGGGCCACGCTGGAGTCCAGGTGGCCGTCCGGATGCAGGATCCCGCCCTCGCCGGCGTGGAAGCAGTGGGTGACGATGTCGCCCTCGCCCAGATGCGGGAGCAGCCAGCCGATGGGCCGGCGCATGTCGATGATGTGCACCATCAGCGGAAGGCCGAGCTGCTCGGCGGCCTGCCGGGCGAGACCCAGCGCCGGCTCCGGATCGTTGCCCACCATCTGGTACCCGAGCCGCACCTTCACGCCGACGATCACGTCCGGGTGCTCGCGCGCCCGCGCGATGGCCTGCGCGGGTGAGGCCCAGCGCAGGTCCTCCAGCTCGCCTACCAGGCTGGTGATCATCCCTTGCACCGCGACGTGGAGGAAGGCCAGTACCCGCGTCGCCGCGCGCTCGATGACGTAGCGGCGGAACCCGGGGAAGGTCTGGGCGCCCGACGAGCCGGCGTCAACGGCGGTCGTGACGCCGCGGCGCAGGCAGTTCGCGTCGGGATCGATGCCGTAGTGCGAGACGCCCTGATACAGGTGCGTGTGCAGGTCGACCAGGCCAGGCACGAGCACGAGACCGCTGGCGTCCACCGTCTCGGCCGCCGGGGCCGCCTGGCCAAGGGCGGCGACCCGGCCGTCGGCGATGACAACGCCGAGCCGGCCGTCGATCCCCTGCCCGGGATCGACGACGCGGCCCCCGACGACGGCGAGACCGGTCATGGCAGCAGCCCAGCGGGCAGGCGAGCCAGCGCCGCGGCGAACGCCGCCACGGTCTGCTCGACGTCCCGCTCGGTATGAGCCGCACTCAGGAAGCCGGACCCGTGGAAGAGGTGGACGCCCTCCAGCAGCATGCCGTTGTGCAGCTCGGCGGACAGTTCCGGGCTCATCCCGCCGGCCTTCAGCGCCTGCATGCTGGCCTCCGCCGGCTCCCCGGCGTGGCCGATGAGCAGGTGGAAGGTCGAGCTTTCGCCGTAGGCGCACCCCGGCACGCCCGCCTCGGCCAGTACCGAGGTCAGCCCGGCGCGCAGGGTGGCGGCGAGCCCGGCCGCGTGCTGCTGCGGCTCGCCCGTGCGGCACACGCGCAGCGCAGCGACCCCGGCGGCGGCCGAGACCGGGTGGGCGTTGTGGGTGCCGGGATGGCCGACCCGGCGCGGGTCTGTGTCCGCGCCGGACAGGTGCTCCATCAGCTCCGCCCGGCCGGCCACGGCGCCGCCCGGCATGCCGCCGGCGAGAATCTTCCCGAGCACGGTGAGGTCGGGCGTCACCCCGGCCGCGGCCTGCACGCCCCCCGGCGACCAGCGGAAGCCGGACACCACCTCGTCGAAGACGAGGACCGTCCCGGTGGCCCTGGTCAGCGCGCGCACCGTGGCGAGCAGCCCGCTGGGCAGCGGAACCGTTCCCCACGCCGCGCCAGAGGGCTCGAGGATGACCGCCGCGGCGTCGCCGCCCTGGAGCGCATCCGCCAGCGCCCGCGCGTCCGCTGGCACCACGGTGACCACCTCATCGAGCGCGCTGGGGATCCCGGCCGTGTCCTGCCCGCGGAACGGCGCGTCGGTGCCGTACGAGACCTGGTCGTGCCACCCGTGGAAGTGGCCGGCCAGCTTCACCACGCGCTGCCGGCCGGTCGCCGCCCGGGCCAGGCGCAGCGCCAGCAGCGAGGCCTCCGTGCCGCTGGCGGTGAAGCGGACAAGCTCGGCCGAGGGCACGAGGTCCACGACCGCCTCGGCCCACTCGCTTTCCAGTTCGTGGCACGCGCCCGGGTGGAAGGCGAGCGTCGCCTGGCGGCGTACCGCCGCCACCACCTCGGGGTGGCTGTGCCCCAGGAGCAGGGCACCATGGCCCATCACGTAGCAGACGATCTCGTGCCCGTCGAGATCCCACTTGCGCGAGCCTTCGGCCCGGGCGACGGCAAGCGGAAACGGCGTCGCCCGCCGCACGTCGTGGGTGACGCCGCCCGGCAGCACGCGGCCCGCCCGCTGCGAGAGGGACTGTGAGCGCGGGTTCGCGGCGGCCCACGCCTCGCTGCGCCCGGCCGGCGGCGCGCCCCCGGTGGCCTCTTTTTCCCTGGTAGCCATGGCGCCAGTCTGCCGCCGCGCCGCAGGTTGCCGCCAGTGCGGCCAGCTCGGCCGCGCTCGGCACCGGTGCTGTACGGTGGCAGGATCGTCGGCCGGATGCTCCGGACTCGCGCCCTCGCAAGGAGGACCGTATGCCTGATCTGTCCGCAATGCTCAAGCGGGGCCCCGTGGTCTGCGCGGAGGGCTACCTCTTCGAGTGCGAGCGGCGTGGATACCTCCAGGCCGGGGCGTTTGTCCCCGAGGTTGTCCTGGACCACCCGGAGGTGGTCGAGGGACTGCACCGCGAGTTCGTGCACGCCGGCTCCGACGTCGTCGAGGCCTTCACGTACTACGGCCACCGGCAGAAGCTGCGGGTCATCGGCAAGGAGCAGGTCCTTGAACCGCTCAACCGGCAGGCCCTGACGATCGCGGCCAGGGTGGCCAGGGAAACGGGGACGCTGCTGGCGGGCAACCTGTCCAACACCAACATCTACGAGCCGGAGGGCCCGGCCGTGCAGCAGGTCCGGGCCGCGTTCGAGGAGCAGGTGGCCTGGGCCGCCGAGGCCGGCGCCGACATCGTTATCGCCGAGACCTTCAGTTGGGCGGGTGAGGCGCTCCTGGCCCTCGAGACGATCCGTGCCGCAGGCCTGCCGGCGGTGGTGACGTTCGCGGTGCACCGGGACGGCATGATGCGCGAGGGCGTGAGCCCGGAGGATGCCTGCCGCCAGGCGGAGCAGGCCGGGGCCGCCGTGGTCGGCCTCAACTGCACCCGGGGGCCGCGGACCATGCTGCCGGTGCTGGCGCGGGTGCGCGACGCGGTGTCCTGCGAGGTGGCGGCTCTGCCGGTGCCCTACCGGACGACCGAGGCGGAACCGACGATGCAGGCCCTGCGCGATCCCGAGCGCGGCGGGGCTCAGGCCTTCCCCACCGGGCTCGACCCCTTCACCTGCACCCGCCAGGAACTTGGCGAGTTCGCCGCCGACGCGCTCGCGCTTGGCGTGCGCTACCTGGGCGTCTGCTGTGGGGCCGCACCGCATCACATACGGGCTGTGGCTGAGGCTGCGGGCAAGACGCCACCGGCGTCCCGCTACTCCCCGGACATGTCGAAGCATTCGTTCCTCGGCACGGACCCGGGCATCGTCAAGACCTACCAGGAATACGCCGGCAACCTGTAGGCGCGCCCGGACCGCGCCCGCCCGCAGCATCGCGCAGGGCCCGGGTCCTTAAAGGCCCGGCAGCACGACTGACGGGGCCTCTTAGCTGGGCTGCCCGACGGCACCAGGCTGGGCGAAGTCGAGCCGGCCGGTGACCGTGCCCGCCTGGAAGACCCCGGCGAGCCTTCCGGCCTGCGCTCCGAGGTCACGCCCATGCGGGCTGTCGACCGGGGGGAAGACCGACCGGATGCCGGCGACCAGGTCGGTGAGTGGCGGGGCCGGCTCGCGGCCGGTCGCGAACAGCGCCTGGCTGGCGACGAGCGCGAGTATCGCCTGCACACCGCCGAAGGCCTCCGCGGCACGCAGCTCCTTCTGATGGGCGAGCGGGGTCGCCGTGGAGAGGTCGTTCTGGGAGTCGACCACGACCGCGGGCATGAGCGCGGGGGCGGCCGCGGCGCGGGCCGCCTCCACGTAGCCGGTCACCGCCCACCCGAACAGGTTGGTGGGGCCGCCTATCGCCCCGCGGTACCCGGGCGGGCTGAGGAGATGGGGCAGCCCGTAGGCGGATCCCCGGTGGAAGCACTCGATCTGGCGCTCGGCGGCCAGCGCGAGTTCCGCCCAGCAGGACGACAGCGACTGCAGGACGGGAGGCGCGGTCGGGTTGTGGAACCCGCCGTTGGACGCAATCCGCCCGAGCGGATGGTGCGGGCCGGGCGGGAAGTACACCGGGTTCAGCGATACCGAGCGGAGCGCCGCGGCCGCCGCTCGCTCCGCCTCCGCGACGGCCCGCCGGGCCTCGCCGAGCAGCCTCGGCAGGATCCGGAAACTCACCGGCGCCTGATGGCTGAGGCGGCCCGATACCTCGGCGCCGGCCAGGTGGGCGCGGAGGGCGCGCAGCGCCTCGACCTGGTACTCGTCGGCCCACAGATCTTCCAGCGCCTCGTCGTAGGCCTCGAGTGGCGCCCGGAACGCGTCCGCCGAGAGCGCGAAGAGCGCCTCGGCCTGGGCCAGCCTGTTCCTGGCACGCACCGCGCTGTCGGCGAGGACGGCGGTGGAGTAAGGGCTTCCGTTCACCAGCGCCATGCCCTCCCCTTCCTCGAACTCGAAGTCCCCCATCCAGCCGGCAAGCAGCAGCATCGGCAGGACCTCGCCCGGGCCGGCCTGGCCGTCGAGGGGCACACAGGGCATTGGCGTACGCAGCAGGGCCGCCACCCGCTCGGCGAATTCGGGGCGGACCCGCGCGTGACCCTCGACGAAGTCGGCCAGCCTGGCGAAGACCATGCCCCGGACGACCTGTTCCGCGTGGCATCCGCCGCCGAAGCCATATCCCGACTCGGTGCGGAACAGGCGTGCGTACTCGCGCTGCTGGTCCGGCGGTACCGCCGTCGCGACCTCGATCCCCGGGCGGGTCGTCGTGCCGTAGATGAACGCCGTCCGGTCGGAGTCGAGCAGCGCGAGGAAGCTGCGCCGGGCGGCGGCCATCGCGTCGTGCGCCACCGGGCCGATTTCCACCTCTTCCCGCGCGTTCGCGACGCGGCGGAAGCTGTCCAGCGTGAAATCGGCCCGCCGGTTCACCATGACGGTCATCTGTGCCTCCCCGGCTGGCGGACCGGGGAGGCCGGTACGGTCCCCGTCAGGCCTTCGTGGCGTTCCACAGGAAGAACTGCCCCTGCGCCGTTGGGTAGGTGCCGGTGACGTTCTTCTGCGAAGCGCTCAGGTAGTTGTAGAAGTAGGCGAAGATGATCGGCGTCTCATCGAGCAGGAGCTGCTGGATCTGCCCGGCTATCTTCTGCTGGGTGGACAGGTCCACTGCCGCGAGGAATTGATTCGAGAGCTTGTCGTAGGTGGGGTTGTTGAAATGCGCAGCGTTCCATGAGCCCTGCCCGGTCTTGGCGTTGATGGACTGCAGCGGCGCCTTGAGATACACGTTGGGCACCGCCCGCGCGCCGTAGTCGACCAGGCTCATCTCGCCATCGAGCCAGTCGGACTTCCCGAA
>DAITAE010000644.1:0-2678 GCA_036824445.1 Streptosporangiaceae bacterium
AGCCACTGGTGAAGCGGATCTACACATCCAACGCGGATACCAACGAGCACATGGTCGCCATCAACGTCGAGCTCGGTTTCCAGGTCATCGACCACTGGCGGTCGTGGGAGCTGCCGGTGGCCGCCATGCTGGCACCGCCGGGAGCGGCCCAGCCGGGGACCGCCGGGTCGGGGGCTGCTCAGTCGTAGAAGCCCAGCCGGCGCAGCTGCCTGGGATCGCGCTGCCAGTCCTTGGCCACCTTGACCCGCAGGTCGAGGTAGACCTTCGTGCCGAGCAGCGCCTCGATCTGGTGCCGCGCCCTGGTGCCGACGTCCTTCAGGCGGGCGCCCTTGGCGCCGATGACGATCGACTTCTGGCTGGAGCGCTCGACGTACAGCTGTGCATACACGTCGACCAGGTCATCGCGGCCGGCCCGCGGTCCCATCTCATCCACCACCACGGCGATGGAATGGGGCAGCTCGTCCCTGACCCCTTCCAGGGCCGCTTCCCGGATCAGCTCGGCGATGAGCACCTGTTCGGGCTCGTCGGTGAGCTCGCCCTCCGGGTAGAGCGGCTCACCCGGCGGCAGGTGGGAGACGAGCACCTCGGTCAGCACGTCGAGCTGGAAGCCGGTCACGGCGGAGACCGGCACGATGTCGGCCCAGTCGCCGAGGCCGGCCACCGCGGCCAGCTGCGCGGCCACCTGCTCGGGCGGGGCCCGGTCGGTCTTGGTGATGATGGCCACGACCGGGGTCTTGCCGATGCCGCCGAGTTCGGTGGCCAGGTACCTGTCCCCGGGCCCGATGCGGTCCGGAGCGGGCACGCAGAACCCGATCACATCGACCTCGGTCAGCGTGGACCTGGCCAGGCTGTCCAGCCGTTCCCCCAGCAGCGTCCGGGGCCGGTGCAGGCCAGGCGTATCGATGATCACCAGCTGGGCGTCCGGCCGGTGCACGATCCCCCGGATCGCGCGCCGGGTCGTCTGCGGGCGGCTGCTGGTGATCGCCACCTTCGCGCCGACGAGCGCGTTCATCAGCGTGGACTTGCCGACGTTCGGCCGCCCGGCGAAGCAGGCGAAACCCGACCTGAACCCCGGCGTTTCCGGCGCCACGCGGGGCGCGGGCTGGCCCACGGCCGTCCCCGCACCCGCTCGCGGCTGTCCCTGCGGCGCTCCCACGCACCGATTCTCCCGCACCGGCGGCGCATCCGGCCTCCCCGCCCGCCGCCGCACCGGATCTGCCGTGATCGGGGCCGTGGGGTCCGGGCGATGGGTCAGGGCAGCCAGCGCAGCCAGGTGCCGTGAGGGTCGGTGATGGCCAGCAGGGTGTGGCCGTCCCGGACGATCTGGAACGACGAGTCGCCGGTGGCGGGCGCCGCGACATCCAGGACCTGTGGCACGTCGTTCGCCAGCCAGACCGCGTCCAGGCCACGCACGATCTCCGCGAACCGCCTGCGCTCGGCGTCGCTCAGATAGCCGAGCACCGCGGAGTGGTAGATCACGAGCGTGGCGCCCGACGGCGCCCGGCTGGCGAGTGCGGGCAGATCGGTCAGCAGATCGCCGCGATGCACGGCCGGCGGGTCACGCCGGGCCGTGGCGACCGCGCCCATCAGGCGCTGCCTGCGGCCCTGCTCGCCGGGCCACAGCAGGCAGTCGAGCCATCGCATGTCCGCATCGCTGGCGACGTCGAGCGGGTTGAGATCGAGACCGGCCCGCCAGCTCACGGCGGGCACCCGGTCCGGCACCGGTACCGGGCCACTGGGCTTGCAGTGCAGCACCGGTGCCTCCGGATCGGTGCCGGTGATGCGGTGCCCGGCGTAGTCGTAGGAGTAGCGGTCGGGCAGCAGCGTCAGCCCGGCACTGGCCCCGACCTCAAGCAGCGCCAGCGGCTGGGGAAGCAGCATCAGGGCCGGCAGCAGGCTCGCGCACCGCGCCGGCTCGTTCGTCTGGGTGCGCCTGGCCTGGATGACCACCGCCAGCTCCGCCCCCCGGTCGGCCACCACCGCCCGCAATGAGGCGATGTCGGCCGGCCGGCCCAGCAGGTATCGCGCGGCGGCGAAGAGCAGGTTCGGCTGCCGCTTGGCGGGCGGCAGCGCGGCGAGAAAGGCCTGCACCGACGCATCGTCGGCCACCTCGGCCGCCAGGATCTCGTAGGGCCGTGAGCGCCCCCGCGCCATCCGGGCGAACGCCAGGTAGTTCGCCCGGATGCTGCCCGACGGGTCGTGGCCGGCCATCGACATATCTGCACGCTAACCGGGGCGCGACCGGGGGGTCAGGGGCTCAGGGTAGCCCGGATGGCGCCATCGGCGCCGACGTGGAAGACCACCGCCCCCGGGCCGACGTCCCGCACCAGCGCCAGGTCGCCCGGGTCTGGCGCGTCGGCGTCGCTGACCAGCGCGGCCGCCTCCAGGACCGTGGCCCCGCTGGACACCGCCATCGCCACGGCCAGGCGCAACGCCGAGAGCCGCAGTGTCGGCAGGTTCACCGCGGCCGCGGCGTACGTCCGGCCCGTCTCGTCCCGCACCGCCGCGCCCTCGGCCGCCGCGACGCGGGCACGCGCGGAACGCGCCAGGGTGATGATCTTCTCGTCTTCCGTGCCGGGGCCGCCCACGGCGCAGATTCTAACCGAGACCTTTCACGCATTCCGGTCATTCCGGCGTCCGGTTTGACCGGAATGCGGGCACCAGACGGGGAACCGCCC
>DAITAE010000119.1:0-10040 GCA_036824445.1 Streptosporangiaceae bacterium
GTGCCCATGGGAGGGCTATTAAGGTCCACTTCGTACAGCGCGATGCGGCCGGCACGCGAGGACGAGATCCCGCAACGTTTCGCCCGGGCGGAGCAGGTGTGGGAGGGCAAAGTCTGGCGCGAGCAGCTGCGCGAGTGGGACGACACGGCCAAGCCTGCCGCAGTCCGGACCCACCGCGAGCTGCAGTCAGTGGATGTGGACGCGCTCTCCGACGACGAGCTGGCCGCGTACCTCACCCGCTGCCGCGAACACCACTCGCAGATGATCTACCAGCACATGCGTTTCACCGGGTCGGCGATGCTACCGGTGGGTGACCTGCTTGCGCACCTCGGGTCCTGGACCGGCGTCGCGCCGGCCAGCGTGCTCGCGATGATGCGCGGCGCCGCGCCTGTGTCGGCAGGTGCGTCGGGTGAGCTCGAACGGCTCGTCGTCGCGATCACGCAGGACTCGGCTGCTCGCGCGCTGCTGGACTCAGACGGCGAACCTGGCAAGACGCTTTCGGATCTGCGCGCGTTCGGAGGGGATGTCGGCACGGCGATGTCGGACTATCTCGACCTCGTCGGCTGCCGGCTTCTCGACGGCTTCGACATTTCCGGGCGCTACGCGCTCGAGCTGCCTGACGCCCTGCTGCGTGCGATCCGGTCATCCGTCGACGGCGTGGAAGGCGACACCGCGGATGTCGACGCGCTCATCGCCGACATCCGTTTGCAGGTGCCCGACCGGCACCG
The DNA here is from genome assembly GCA_036824445.1 of Streptosporangiaceae bacterium. Lineage (GTDB taxonomy): Bacteria > Actinomycetota > Actinomycetes > Streptosporangiales > Streptosporangiaceae > UBA9676. Next base: position 729 of record DAITAE010000119.1, read on the forward strand.
CGCGCAGTTCGACGAGCTAGTCGGCGAGGCACGTCTCATGTACCGCCTGCGCGACGAACGGGGCGTCTTCAGCGACATCTGGGCATCGGGCATCATGCGCCGCGCCGCGCTCGCGGCTGGTCGCCGGCTCCAGGGCAAGGGCCGCATCCACGACGCCGAGCACTTCATCGACGCCGGCTTCGGCGAGATGTGCTCCTTGGTCACTGGCGCGGGCGGGCCGTCTGCCGACGAGCTCGCCCAGCGCTTCGCGGACCGCACCTCGCGCACCGCCAAGGAGGCCCCGGCCTCGCTCGGGCCACCGCCGCCGTCGCCGCCAGACCCATCGGGCCTCCCGCCGGGCATCGCCAGGGTCATGCACGCCATGGGCATCGGGGTGGGCGAACTGTCCGGCAGTTCGGAGGCGCCGCATGAGGAGAACCTGCTGCGCGGTCTCGCCGCCAGTGGCGGTGTATACGAAGGGCCGGCCCGGCGCGTCTCGGGCCCGTCAGAGTTCGGTCGCATCCTGCAGGGCGACGTGCTCGTCACCGAATCGACGACCGAGGCGTTCAACATCTTGCTGCCGCTGCTCGGCGCGATCGTCACCGACACCGGTGGTCTGCTCTCGCACTCGGCGATCGTGGCGCGTGAGTACGGCATCCCTGGCGTGGTCGGGACGCGTGACGCGACTGACCTCATTCCCGACGGCACGCGCGTACGAGTGGATGGCGATGCCGGCGAAGTGACGGTCTACCCGTGACCGAAGTCGTTCCGCTCGCCGACGCGCGCGAGGAGTCGCGCTTCGGGGCGAAGGCGACCGGGCTGGGAGCAGCGGCGCGCAGCGGGCTGCCGGTCCCGCCCGGTGTCGCGCTCTCGGGCTCGATCGTCAGCGCGGTGGCCGCGGGGCAGGAGCGCGCCATCGAGCAGCTCATGACCGCGGCCCGGTCACTGGCAGGGCCGCTCGCGGTGCGCTCGTCGGCGGTCGGCGAGGACAGCGCGGACGCGAGCTTCGCCGGCCAACATCTCACGCTGCTCAACGTCCCGGAGGCCGACGACCTGCCCGCCGCGATCCGGGAGATCTGGTGGTCAGCGAACTCCGACTCGGCGATCACCTACCGCCAGCGGGTGGGCCTTTTTGCCCGTCCGAGCGTCGGTGTCGTCGTCCAGTCCCTGCTCAATCCCGACGTCGCCGGCGTGATGTTCACGCAGAACCCGATCAATAAGGCCGACGAACGGCTGATCGAGGCGAGCTGGGGGCTCGGCGAGATCGTCGTAGCCGGCCGCGTCATCCCCGACAGCTTCCGCATGGATCGCGCCGGCGTGGTGCGCGAGCGCACGCCCGGTGTCAAGAAGATCGCGATCCGCGCCGCCTCCCACGGCGGCACCATCGAGGAGAGCGTTGCGCCGCAGCTGGCCGGGCAGCTGTGCCTCGACGACGATCAGCTCGCGCAACTGAATACGCTCGCCGGGCAGTGCGAGCAGGTGTATGGACCGGCGCGCGACATCGAGTGGGCGTTCGCGGGCGGGCGGCTGTACCTGCTCCAGTGCCGCGCAGTAACACAGGCAGCGCCGTCATCACGGCCCGGCGCGCCATCAGCTGCGAGCGGGCCGTTCGAGGTGATCGAGCGCGTGCCGCTCTTCGCTCACATGAGCCCGCGCGACGTCGAAGGCATCGGCGCGCTGTTCAAAGAACGCCGCTTTGCCGCGGGTGAGACGATCACCAAGGAGGGCGCAGGCGGCGCGGCGTTCTTCCTGATCGAGTCGGGCGAGGCAATTGTCTCGGTCGGCGGCCGGCAGCGCTCCACGCTGTCGAAAGGAGACTATTTCGGCGAGATGGCCCTCATCGACGAGGGCGCGCGATCGGCGACGATCACCGCGAGCACCGAGCTCGTATGCTACGGGCTCACCTACTGGGAGTTCCGACCGCTCGTGCAGCAGAACCCAACCATCGCCTGGAACCTGCTCCAGACATTGGTCAAAAGGCTGCGCAACGCCGAGGCCGACCAGCAGGCGTAGCCGAGCCGACGAGCGCCCGCTTGCGACGCCAGCCGCTCCGCCGGGACCACTCGCCCCCCGGCCACCAGCAGCAGCGCCAGCACCGCCCGCCGCCTTGGCCCGCCCAGCGCCAGCTCCCGCCCATCCCGGACCGCCTGCACCGGCCGCAGAACGCGGAACTCCAGCACCAGGCCTCCCCCCAGATGCGGGACACTGATCGCCTCGCACAGCTACATCGTCGGCCACCAGAACACCCCGTGACAACCAGGCAGCCCAGCCACCCAGCAGCCGGCGCAGGAAGAGCAACAAAGGCGCGCAGGATAGCCGGACAGGAGTTGCCCGCCCAGGCGACAGAATCAGACAATCTGCATGCAGCCGCCAGGACACCCGCATTGATCATCAACCGCGCCGAATCGGCAACTTGTACGCTGTAGCCCCGCACGGTCGGCTATGGTTTGCCGGTCTGTGTTTGTCAGGCTGGACGCCGAGGTTAAGGGGTCGAGTTCTGAGGTCCTGCAACGTGGATGCGCACCTTAGCCTCGGTGGGGGTCCTCACGCCGGTGTGCACGGGACAGCTCCATCAACGCGGACCGGTCGAACTGGCTGGCCTCTACCGACGCGACCCGGCTCGGGGTGACGGCGATCAGCGTCGAGGTCCTAGTGCCGCGCTCGAGGTGCGCACGTTCGCCCAGCAGTGCCCCCGGCCCGTATTCGTCAAGCCGTTCCCCGTCGCGATCGGCCCGGATCACCCCGTCGAGGACCAGGTAGATGCTGGTGCCGGGCTCTCCCTGGCGGACAAGCACCTCACCAGCGTTGACCTGGCGGACGCTTGGCTTGGCCGCTCCTTGCATCAGCTGCACCGACAGCGACCGTTCCAGAGCCGTCTCCACGGCGGTGACCAGCGCGGGCGAATCCTCATCTCCCCAAGGGCTGTGACGGCCGAACGATTTGCGGTACCAGTCACGGAAGTCGGTCAGGCCGGACTTGTGCGAGACGTGGCCGCCGGCGTCGTAGACCCAATGCCGGGGGAACCGGCTAGCCCCGGTCAGCGCGAACTCGGCCCGGCCATCGGTATGCAGGGTGAGCGACAATGTGGTCCATACCAGCGGCGCCTGCCATTGCACATACGGCCGGCGCCGCACCCGCCTGGGCGCGGGCAGGCCCGTCCGGCCGCCTGTGGTTTGCACGAAGCGTACCCAGCCATCACCGAACTGCGGGTCGCGCTGCAGATCCGGCAGCTTGACAGCCAAGAACCGGTGAATCAGCGGGCCGAGCTCGACCATTGTCGAGCCCATCAAGCCACGCCCGCTGTAACCGCAATCGGTGATCTGGCCGGAATCGTCGACATCGATCCAGGCCCGCAACACATTGGCAAAACGGAACCGGTTAGTGGCTCGCAGCCTCTCGATGTCACCGAGCTCCCCCGGTGGCGGTTCGTCGTAACGCGTGAACCCCGCGCCAACAGCTACCCAGCTTCTCCCCGTGACCGCTTCTGACGGGATCCACGATAGCGATGCAACCCGGCTTTCGTGACGCATGGGTACATACTCCCCGCGATGGTGCGGGGCCGCCAGGGTGGTACCAGGCCTGTCCCGGCGCCAACCACCCAGCGCGGGCAGGTCGATGGCGCGGAAGGACGGGGCGGCGGCGGCCAGCGGGTGCACCGCCGAGTACACGTCGTGATGGAACCCGGGAAGGGTGAGCTCCTGTGTACGGCACCCACCACTGTGAGTGCTCGCGCCACCCCGGCGGGCCGGACCGAGCGCACGGATGGCCTCTACCGCGCCTGCCACTGAGCCGCTTGAGGCAGGACCAGCCCTGGTTCACGGGTCCTGCCTGACGTAGGTGATCTTCGTGGCGGTGCGGCTGCGGGCTAGCCTGTCAGGTGATGGCCAAGACGGATGTGATTTTGACGCCGGATCAGCGGGTCCGGGTGTTCATCTCCTCGGCCCTGGAGGAGCTGGCCGCCGAGCGGGCGGCCGCGCGGCGGGCGATCCGGCGGCTGCACCTGGTGCCAATGTGGTATGAGTCCGGTGCCCGCCCGCACCCGCCGCGCCGCATGTACCAGGCCTACCTGGACCAAAGCCATGTGTTCGTGGGCATCTATTGGCAACAGTATGGCTGGGTGGCGCCGGGGATGGAGCTCTCGGGGCTGGAGGATGAGTTCCGGCTGGCGGCGGGCAAGCCGATGCTGCTCTACGTCAAGGATCCCGCCCCGGACCAAGAGCCGCGGCTGACGGCGATGATCGAGAGGATCCAGGCGGCAGGGACAGTGTCCTACCGGACTTTCGCCACGCCGCGGGAGCTGGAACGGCTGCTGGCCGAAGACCTTGCGGTGCTGCTGAGCGAGAGCTTCGCGGGCGCGGCGGCCGGCACTGAAGCGTCGCCGGCCGGGCTGGGCGAGCCCGCGGCGATGGGGTTGCCGGCCGGGACGGTGACGTTCTTGCTGACCGATATCGAGGGTTCGACACGGCTGTGGGAGACCGTGCCGGAGGCGATGGAGGTGGCGCTGGAGCGGCACAACCGGCTCATTACCGAGGTGATCGGGGGGCATAGCGGGGTGGTGGTGACCTCGCGGGGGGAGGGGGACAGTTTCTTCGCGGTCTTTTCCAGCGCGGTGGCCGCGGTCGAGGCGGCCGGGGCCTGCCAGCTCCGGCTCGGGAGTGAGGCGTGGCCGGCGGGGGCGGCGCTGCGGGTGCGGATGGGGCTGCACACCGGGGAAGCGCACGTGCTCGACGGCGACTATGTCGACCACGCGCCGATCAACCGCTGCGCCCGGGTGAAGGCCGCCGCGCACGGCGGGCAGGTGCTGGCTACCAAGACCACCCGCGACCTCGTGGAGGGGCGGCTGGGCGGCGGCTTTCGCCTCAAGGGACTGGGCGAGTTCCGGCTGCGCGATCTGGCTGAGGCGGAGCTCATCTATCAGCTGACCCACGCCGACCTCCCGGCTGACTTCCCGCCGCCCAACACGATCCATGTCGGCAATATCCCGTTGCCGGTGAGCTCGTTCATCGGCCGGGAGCGCGAGCTGGAGCAGACCGCGGCGGCGCTAGGCCAGGCGCGGCTGATAACTCTGACCGGTGTGGGCGGGGTGGGCAAGACCCGGCTGGCGTTGCAGGTGGCGGGGCAGGTGGCGGGGCGGTTTGGTGATGGCGGGTGGCTGTGTGAGCTGGCCCTGGTCCGCAACGCGGCCGGGGTGGATGACGCGGTCGCGGCGGTGTTCTCGCTGACCGCCCGGGCCGGGCAGAGCACCCGCGAGGCGCTGGTGGAGTTCTTGCGCGCCAAGCAGCTGCTGCTGGTGCTCGACAACTGCGAGCATCTGCTCGATGCGGCGGCAGACCTGGCTAAGGTCTTGGCGCGGTCGTGCGAGCGGCTGGTGATCTTGGCCACCAGCCGCGAGGGCCTGGGCATCGAGGGGGAACGGCTGGTTCCGGTGCCCTCGCTGGGGGTGCCTGACGCCGACGCGGACCTGGGCACCATAAGGGAGGCGGAGGCGGTGCGGCTGTTCGCCGAGCGCGCCGCCGCGGTCAAGCCCGGATTCCAGGTGACGGCCGGGAACGCGACGGCGGTCACGGCCGTGGTGCGGCGGCTGGATGGGATCGCGCTGGCGATCGAGCTGGCGGCGGCGCGGGTGCCGGCGATGACGGTGGCCGAGCTGGCCCGGCGGCTGGAGCGCAGCTTCGCGGTCCTCGCACCCGGCCCGCGGGGTGCGGTGGCACATCACCAGACGCTGCGGGCCACCATCGACTGGTCGTTCCAGCTGCTCGCCGGGCCCGAACAGGCCCTGCTGGCCCGGCTGGCGGTGTTCGTCGGAGGGTGCACCCTGGAGGCGGCCGAGGCGGTCTGCAGTGGGGAGGGGATCGACCCGGACGCGGTGTTCGGGCTGCTGGCGGGCCTGGTGACGCGGTCGCTGGTGGTGGCCGAGGAATACGGGCCCCAGACCCGCTACCGGCTGCTGGAGACGATCCGCCAGTACGGCGAGGAACGCCTCGAAGCGGCCGGGGAGGCCGGGCGGTGGCGGGCCCGCCACGCCAGCTACTACGCGGACCTCCTCAGCCGGGTCCGAGATCATGCCCACGACCCTGACCAGGAGATGTTCTGGGCGGTCCAGCTCGGCGCCGAGCTGGACAACCTGCTCGCGGCGTGGTCATGGGCGATCGGCACCGGCAACGCCGGCACCGCTTTTCAGATCCTGGCCGGCTTCGCTCCGTGCGAGGTCTGGACTGTATATCCGCTCAAGCTGGCGGGCGAGGCGGCCCTCGGGCTGCCCGGTGCGGCCGAGCATCCGGGTTACCCCGTGGCCCTGGCGGTCAGCGCCCTGTTCGCGTCGATCCGCGCAGATGTGACCGGCGCCGAGGAGCTGTGCCGCCGGGCGGCCGAGGCCAACGTCCGCCGGGATACCCGGGACTGGCGCGTCGAGGCAACCATTTGCGTCGCCCGCTCAAACATCGCAGCCAGTTCCGGCGCCTTTGCCGACGCCGCCGGCCTCGCCGAACAAGCCGCCGGTCTCTCCCGGGCCAACGGCGACCTCGCCGATGCCTCGGTCGAGCTCGCCGGCGCTGTGGCCTACTACGTGCTCGCCGGCGACGCGCCCAAAGGGATCCCGCTGGCGCACGAAGCACTCGCGCTGGCCCGCCAGGTCGGCGCCCCGGCCCTGATCGCGACCGCTCTGCTCGAGGTGGGCGCGGCCGTCGCCCAGACCGACCCGGCCAGGCCCGTGCCTACCTGCGCGAAAGCCGCGAGCTCAGCACGGCGCTCGGCTATCAGAGCGCCCGCGACCTCGTCTGGGCGGCCGAGATCGCGCTTCTCCTCAACGACCGGCCGGCCACGCTCGAACTCGGCCGCAGTGCCATCCGCGGCCTTCGGTGGGGCGGTGACCGCCTCCGGATGGGCATCACCCTCCACATACTCGCGGGTACGCTCGCCGCAACCTGGCCTGATGCTGCCGCGATCATCCTGGGTGCCGCCGAAGCCCACGTCCTCGTATCGGCAAGGACCGCTCAGCAGATCAACTCGACCGTGGCGGCAGCCCTGGGCGAAGAGCACGCCCGGGAACTGCGCGCCCGCGGCGCGGACATGGACTGGGACCAAGCCGTTGCCTACACCCTCACCCAGACCACCCAAGCTCTCAACGAACTCCAATCCGGGACCCAGCCATGAGCGAGCTGCAGCTTCAAGGGGGCGGATACGGGACTGATCGCCGCTGTCATGAAGTGGGGGATCAGCCCGTCGAGACAAACTTGCGATGCCGGCAAGCCTGCGAGTCACTTGCCGGATAGACAGCACCCGAACTAGCTGTTCTGCGACCCTGGGCGCTAAGCGAACCCATGGGTCACCTGCCGCTCATACTCGGCAGGGCGACCATGAAACAACAGCGGACGCGACTTTGATTACGGAAAGTGATTAGAAGCTATCCGCTGTGAGCAGCCTGAGCGTAGGAACGTCTCCTTGACACGTTCCACGAAGGGCGACGAATCAGATCGATACTAATTTCGAAATATCTTCACTACCTGGGAGCCCCCTTACGGAATCGAACCGTAGACCTTCTCCTTACCATAAGCACGGCCCGCCGCACTGGGCGCGCTGCCTGCACGGATAGCCCCGTTTCAGTGCTCGCATTGCACTGATTGCACGCGGCGCTCGTTGCTTCGTTCCATGGCCCGGCCGGTAGAGCCGTAACCCTTAGTAACCCGGTTGGCCCACATCCCCTTGCGAGCGGCGGAGGCGCCCTGGTTCCAGGGACGGCACGCGTGAATCGCGAGGTTAGCTGGCGGCGCTGAGCGGCCGGATCCCGTCGAGCGCGTCGCCGAGCCGGTCTTTCTCGGCCTCCAGGTCATACCGGGCCTGCAGGTTGATCCAGAACCGCTCGGAGGTGCCGAAGAAGCGGGCCAGCCGCAGCGCCGTGTCCGCGCTGATGCGGCGCTGGCCGTGCACGATCTCGTTGATCCGCCGGGCCGGGACCCCGATTTCCTTGGCCAGCCTGTACTGGCTCACCGCGAGCGGCTTGAGGAACTCCTCCAGCAGGATCTCGCCCGGGTGCACTGGTGCCATGACCGTGTCCGCCGTCATGCTCCCTCCCTTCTAGTGGTAGTCAGCGATCTCCACGTCCTCCGGCCCGGCGTCGGTCCAGCGGAAACAGATCCGCCACTGCCGGTTGATCCGGATGCTGTGCTGCCCGGCACGATCTCCGGCCAGCTTCTCCAGCCGGTTCCCGGGCGGCACTGCCAGGTCCGCCAGCGTCTCCGCCGCATCCAGCATCGCCAGCTTCCGCCAGGCCGCCCGCTGTAAGGACAGATCAAGCTTCCGCGACCGCCTCCGGTGCCAGATGGCTTCGGTGTCCTTGTCCCGGAAGGATCGCAGCACCCGTCTATGATAACGCGCCACGTTACTAACGCCACACGTTCTCAAGCACGGCCACGCTGAGCCCGAGATCGGCTCACGATCAGTGACGGGCACCAGTCCGGCCCATGCGCATAGAGCCGCCTTATAGGGACCGTCCGACTGGGCGCTGCGGTTTGCCGTAGCGTCCGGAGAGGTCCGATGGGGCTGGCTCCCGAACCGCCTGCCGGCCGCGTGTGCCTGGCTTTAGATCGATGTGCCTGCTCCGTCGGACCTTGCCGTGGCGTGGCTCGAAAGAGGGGCGAGCGCCCAGCGCAGGTCCGGTATAAGGCATGCCCGCTGCGGTCTGTCCGGTCGCTTGGTGACGAATGTGGAGTGTGCTGATGGCAGTGATGATCGGGATCGACCCGCATAAGGGCTCGCACACCGCGGTGGCGGTCGGTGCGGCCGAGGAGCCGCTGGGCAAGCTGCGGGTCCGGGCCTGCCCGGATCAGGCCGAGAAGCTGGTCGGCTGGGCGCAGGCTTGGCCGGAGCGGACCTGGGCGGTGGAGGGCGCCCGGGGGCTGGGGAACCTGCTGGCCCAGCAGCTGGTCGCCGCTGGCGAGCGGGTGCTGGATGTGCAGCCCAAGCTGGCTGCCCGGGTGCGGCTGCTGCAAACCGGGAACACCGGCAAGAACGACCCGAACGACGCCCGGTCGGTGGCGGTGGCGGCGCTGCGGTCCACCACCCGGCGGGAAGTGATCGCCGATGACCACGCCCGCGTACTGAAGGTGTGGGCCAAGCGGCACCGCGATCTTTCCCGGGCCCGCAACCAGGCCGTCTGCCGGCTGCACGCGGTGCTCTGCGAGCTGATTCCCGGCGGGGTGCCAGACGAGATCACCGCAGGCCAGGCCGCCAGGCTCCTGGAACAGATCAGGCCATCGGGCGCTGTTGCCCAGGCGCGCTGCGAGCTCGCCGCCGAACTGCTGGCCGACATCCGCCACCTGGACGCCCAGCGGCGCG
>DAITAE010000120.1:0-10022 GCA_036824445.1 Streptosporangiaceae bacterium
TGGCCCACGGGGGTCGAGCCGGGCCGTGGGCGTCTTGCGTGAATTTGGCATGGCAACATGAGTGTCGGGCGACGGATCCAGACGGTCAGCTTACCCAGTGGCCTGCGGAACCCCAACTCGTGACGGCCCGCCGGTACCGGCCGCAGCCGGGCCGGCCGCGGTCAGGACTGCGCCAGCCGCGCCAGCAGCCGCCCGTGCACGGGCTCCGGCACGAGCGAGGTGACGTCCCCGCCGTACTTGGCGATCTCCTTGACCAGGCTGGAACGCAGGAAGGAGTAGAGCGGGTTGGCCGTCATGAACAGCGTCTCGATCTCGGCGAGCCGGTAGTTCATCTGCGCCATTTCCATCTCGTACTCGAAGTCACTGACCGCACGCAGGCCCTTCACGATCGCGGAGACGCCGCGGTCGCGGCAGAAATCAACCAGCAGCCCGGTGAACTTGTCCACGCTGACGTTGGGCAGATCGCTGGTGACCTCCCGGAGCATGCCGAGCCGTTCCTCGACGGTGAACAGGCCTTCCTTGGCCAGGTTCGCGCCGACCACCACCAGCACCTCGTCATGGAGCCGGGCCGCGCGGCGGATGATGTCAAGATGCCCGTTGGTAACGGGGTCGAACGAGCCTGGGCAGGCGACACGACGCACGCGGTCACGCCCTTCCCTTACGACGCTTCAGCTGCGGCGAGACCGTACCAGAAGGTCGCCTCGCCGTATCGGCGGGACCTGTCCGGGATATACCCTCCCGGCCATGCCACGGCCCCGGAGCGCGTGGCACGCTCGACCGCCACCAGCGCGCCCGGCTTCAGCCACCCCCGGGCGGCCAGCGCGGCCAGCATCCCAGTGACCTCGGCGCCGGCTGCCGCGTAGGGGGGATCGGCCACCACCAGGTCAACGGCGGGCTCATCCCCCGGGCCGCGGCGCAGGAACCGCTCCACCCGGTCGCAGACGACTTGCCCGCCGGGGAGTGCGACCACCGCCACATTGGCCCTGATGACCCGGGCTACCCGCGCGTCCGACTCGACGAACACCACCCGGGCGGCGCCGCGCGAAAGCGCCTCCAGGCCCACCGCCCCTGAGCCGGCGAACAGGTCCAGCACCCGTGCTCCGTGCAGCGGGCCATGGATCGCAGCCACGGTTGCGAACAGTCCCTCTCTGGCCCGGTCACTTGTTGGCCGGGTCACCGTCCCCTTCGGCACCGCCAATCGCCGCCCCCGCGCGGCTCCCGCGATGATCCGCGTCACCGCCACTCCCGGCCGCTCACGGCGCCCCGCCCATGCTTCCCCGGGAACCCGGTGTCACGCCTTTTCAAGGAACTCGGCCTGCTCTTCGTCGAGCAGCGAGCCGATCGCCGCCGCGAGCACCGGGTGGGCGGCCAGTTCCGGGTCGGCGTCCACCAGGGCGGTTGCCTCCTCCCGCGCCTGCCCGATCAGTGTCTCGTCGCTGAGCAGCGTGAGCAGCTTGAGGCTCCGCTTCCGGCCCGCCTGCGCCGCGCCGAGCACGTCGCCCTCCCGGCGCTGCTCCAGATCCAGCCGCGACAGCCGGAACCCGTCCAGGGTGCTGGCCACGGCGTCAAGCCTGTCCCGTGCCTTGGTTCCCTCGACCGCCTCGGTGACGAGCAGGCACAGTCCCGGCTCACTGCCGCGGCCGACGCGGCCACGCAGCTGGTGCAGCTGGGACACGCCGAATCTGTCCGCGTCCATGACGACCATCGCGGTGGCGTTGGGCACGTCCACGCCGACCTCGACCACCGTCGTCGCCACCAGCACGTCGGCGAGCCCGTCGGCGAAGGCGCGCATCGCCGCCTCCTTCTCCTCCGTCGGCAGCCGCCCGTGCAGCACCCGCAGCCGCAGGCCTGCCAGCGGGCCTTCGGCCAGCGCAGGCGCCAGGTCAAGCACGGCCAGCGGTGGCCTGCGCGGGCTCCAGTCCTCCTCGTCCTCCCCCAGGCCCATCTCAGGGTCGTCGGTATCCGCGTGCGCGGAGCCATCCGTTTTGCCGGCTGGTCTTGAGGGGTCGTCCCCGCCGATCCGGGGGCAGACGACATAAGCCTGGCGCCCCTCGCCTACCTCTTCCCGGACGCGCTCCCACACCCGGGCCAAGTAGTGGGGTTTGGCGGCCGCCGGCACCACATGGGTGGCGATCGGCGAGCGGCCGGCCGGCAGTTCGGTCAGCGTCGAGGTATCCAGGTCGCCGTAGACGGTCATGGCGACCGTCCGCGGGATCGGGGTCGCGGTCATCACGAGCACGTGCGGGGGCGCCCCCTGGGCCTTCTCCCGCAGTGCGTCCCGTTGCTCCACCCCGAACCGGTGCTGCTCGTCGATCACGACCATGCCCAGGTCGGCGAACTGCACATGCTCGGTGAGCAGCGCATGGGTGCCGATCACGATCCCCGCCGCACCGGACGCCGCGTCCAGCAGCGCCTCGCGGCGGGCTGCCGCTCCCTGCGAGCCGGTCAGCAGCGCGACCCGGGTCGCCTGGTCCGCGCCGTCCAGCCGCCCTGCCTGCCCGAACGGGCCGAGCAGCTCGGTGACCGACCGGTAGTGCTGCTGCGCGAGGACCTCGGTAGGGGCGAGCAGCGCGGCCTGGCCGCCGGCGTCGATCACCTGCAGCATCGCCCGCACGGCGATCACTGTCTTGCCGGAGCCAACCTCGCCCTGCAGCAGCCGGTGCATGGGATGCGCGCGGGCCAGGTCGCCGGCGATCGTCCCGCCCGCGTCCCGCTGGCCCTTGGTGAGGCTGAACGGAAGCCGCGCGTCGAACGCGTCGAGAAGACCGCCCGCCCGCCCCGGGCGGGCGGTGGCCGGCAGGGCCGCCGCGGCCCGCCGGCGCTGGGCCAGCACGGCCTGCAGGACGAAGGCCTCGTCCCACTTGAGCCGGACCCGGGCGCGGTCGGCTTCGGCCATGTCGGCCGGGCGGTGAATGCCCCGCAGCGCGGTCGCGAGCCCGTCCAGCCGGCGGCGCTGGCGCAGTGCCTCCGGGAGCGGATCGTCGACCTCGCCCAGGGTGTCGAGCACGACCCGCACGCACTTCTCGATGTCCCAGGAGGAGAACTCCCTGGTCGCCGGGTACACCGGGATCAGCTCGGCGGCGTATTCCGCGGCCTTACCGACGTCGTCGGCGCCGAGGAGCTTGAACTCCGGATGGGCGAGCTGCCGTTTACCGGCGAAGGTGGACACCTTTCCGGCGAACATGCCATGGCGGCCCGGGCTCAGCTGGCGTTCCCAGAACTCGACCTTGTTGAAGAAGGTCAGCGCCAGCCTGGCGCTGCCGTCGGTCACCGTCACCTCGAGCAGCCTGCCGCGGCGCGATTGCATCCGGCGGGATGTGACTTTCGCGACCTGGGCGAAGACCGTCACCTGCTCGCCGTCTTGCAGCGACGCCAGATCGGTCAGGTCACCGCGGCGGACATAGCGGCGCGGGTAGTGGCGCAGCAGGTCGCCCGTGGTGCGCAGCCCGAACGCCTTCTCCGCCCTGGTGGCAGCCTTGCCCCCCACCACGCCGCGCAGCGGTTCTTCCAGGCTCGCCATGGCCTCCCAGGATAGGCGGCCGGGCGGGCAGAAATGCGTACGGCGTGCGGCCGGCCATCCGCGTGGCGTGCTCCGGTTCGCGCCGGGGGCGGGGAGTCGGATATCCTTCGACGGCTGGCCCTGGCGGGCGCCCGGGCGGCAACCAGCCTCCCCAACCACACCAACGGAGCGAACCCGTGGCTGCTGTCTGCGACATCTGCGGCAAGGGGCCGGGCTTTGGCAACAGGGTCTCCCACTCGCACCGCCGCACCCCCCGCCGCTGGAATCCCAACATCCAGGTGGTGCACGCCACGGTCAACGGGACGCCCAAGCGCCTGCACGTGTGCACGTCCTGCATCAAGGCCGGGAAGGTCACCCGCTGAGGCCACGGCACCGCCAGCCGTGATCCGCCGGCGCGGTCTGCCGCGCCGTCCGTCAGCCCGGCCCGGAAGGACCACGCTCACCCGCCTGGGAAGCCTGCGCCACCTGGCCCGAAAGTCCACGTTCATGAAGCCCGGCCTCTGGCCGGTTCTCCGGCTCACCCCTCAGGCCGACTCTCTCTCCGGCTCACCCGTCCCAGGCCTGCTCTCTCCAGCTTAACGGTTTCTCCAGCTCGGGCTGTCTTCCCGCTGCTGTGGTTCAAGGACCCTGCTGGTCTGGCACGCCTGGCCGTCGAAGGCACACCCGGAGGGCGGCCCGGGCGGCCCGGAGACCGCGAGGACGACCCGGATGCTGCCGCCCCCACTGCCGGTCTGCCCGGGCTCGGAGTCCGGCGTCACGAGGACCGCATGATCGCCGCTGGGGGTCCACCGGCCGCCCCAGACGCCGATGATGTGGGCCGAGTTGTAGCTGAGGCGCAACTGCCAGTTCGCTGGTGCCCGCCCCCCAGGGCCGGTGATCGTGATTTGCCCGATGAACCCGCTCTGCCATTCACGCATCGTCTGGTACTGCATGACCGGCCGCTGCCCGCTCGCGGGCGCCCCGCTCGCGCCCGGAGCGGATGAGGCCGGCAGATCCGGGTCTTTCGGGGCGGGCGACGGCGTCGCCAGCTGCCGGCCGGGACTGGCCGTCGCCAGGCCCCCGTCTCCCGGAGAACCGCTCACGCAGCCCTTGACCCGGCAGGGTTGCCCACCTGCCGGCGGCGTCCCGCCGTAGCTGATGACGGTCCTGGTCATGGGGTAGGCCAGCACGGCCGCGAGGACGATACCCAGGCCGGCCGCGAACGTCGGGGTCACCAGGACGCGGCGCACGGCAGGGCCGAAGTAACTAGCCCTCGCCCGGGTGGCCTCGGACCGCCTGCGGCGGCTTGGCGCCTGGTGCCGAGGCGCCGGCCTCTTACGGTGTCGTGACATGAGGGGGAGTCGTTGCCGTGCGTTCCGCTTGAGTTAAAAAGCCTTGAGTTAGGAAGCTCAATGTAATCCATCCCACAGTTGATGAGATAGAGATGGGAATCTCAGATGAAGTGATCCCAGCCGGGCCGACCCCGGAAGGGCCGGCCATTCACGCTGACTCCCTGCCCTTCGGTCACACGCCCGATCACCTGCCAGCGCGCCGGGAGCGTGGCACCAGGCGGGAACGTGGCGGCCAGCGCGTGATCCTCGCCGCCGGTCAGCATCCACACCAGCGCGCGGGCCGGCCCGCCGCCCTGCCCGGCTGACTCGGCTCGCTCGGCCGGCCCGGATCGCCCGGCTGACTCGGCTCGCTCGGCTGGCCCGGATCGCTCGGCTGGCCCGGCGGGACCGGACGCGCCGAGCTGTGCCGCGGCGGCGAGCAGGTCGTCGCCGGGCTCCAGGCGGGCCGTGTCGATGTCGATGAGCACGCCGCTGGCCTGCGCCACATGGCCCGCGTCGGCCACCAGCCCGTCGCTGACGTCGATCATCGACGTGGCCCCGAGCGCGGCAGCCTCCGGCCCGGCGTGGTACGGCGGGCGTGGCCACCGGTAGGCCGTCACCAGCGCCGCCGGCTCGGCCAGGCCGGCGCCGAGCAGCGCCAGGCCGGCCGCCGCGTGCCCCAGCACGCCCGCGACGGCCAGCAGGTCACCCGGCCGGGCGCCGGCCCGCGTCACCGGCTCGCGGCCCGCCAGATCCCCCAGAGCGGTGACCGCTAGCATGATCGCGTCCGCGCTGGAGACGTCCCCGCCGACCACGGTCGCGCCGGTGCGTGCGCACTCGGCTGCCATTCCGGAGACAAAGTCCTGCGCCCAGGCGACCGGAAGGTCCCCCGGCGCCGCCAGCCCGACCAGCAGGGCGACCGGTGTGGCGCCCATCGCCGCCACGTCAGCCAGGTTGCGCGCCGCCGCCTTCCCGCCGATGTCGGCCGGCGCCGACCAGTCGCGGCGGAAATGCCGCGTTTCCACCAGGAGATCCATGGTGGCCACCACGCGGCCATCCGGGGTGGCCAGCACCGCCGCGTCGTCGCCAACCCCGACGACCGTTCTCCCGCCCCGCGGGAGATGGGCCGTAATGGCCGCGATAAGCCCGAACTCACCCAGGTCCCCGACGGTCACCGCACCTCCCGCGGTGGCATGTGGCGCCGCTCGGCCGCCGGCCGCTTCCCAGAGACCCGGCAACAGGACTGCCGGGCTCGCGCGTCCCGCATCCGCGGCTGACTCGCTCCCTGATCCGGCACCCTGCCGCCGGCGCCTCTAGGGTAGCGTTGCCTTTCCGGATCTACCCGGGAGGACCGCATGGTGCAGGCGTACATCCTCGTTCAGACAGAGGTCGGGAAGGCCGCTGAAGTCGCCGTTCGCATCGGCGAAATCTCCGGGGTGACCCAGGCGGAGGACGTCACCGGTCCCTACGACGTTATCGTCCGCGCCGAGGCCGAGAATGTTGACGATCTCGGGCGTCTGGTGGTGGCGCAGATCCAGGCCGTCTCCGGCATCACCAGAACCCTGACCTGCCCCATCGTGCACATTTAAGGCCGGGCCGACGCTGGCCCGGATTGATAAGGCTTGCCCGCCAGCCCGCCGCCTTCTTGCCTGCCCGCCAGCCCGCCGCCTTCTTGCCTGCCCGCCTGGACCCACCTTCTCGGTGATCATGACTTTGGTGGCGCTCCGGGCCCCCCAAGCTCATGGGCACGGCTCGGGGCCGCCAGCCGCGCGGCGAGCGCGGCAGTGCGGGTCCCCAGCCCCAGCTCGCCGGCCCCGCGCAGGTCCGCGGGCTCGTCGACGTCCCGCCGGAGGCCGCGCAACCCGGGCTGGGCCAGTTCTACCGCGCCAGCGGCCCGGTGACGGGCGGCGGACCGGGGGCCGAACCTCGGCCGGAACACGGTTCCCGGGCGCGCGGTGTACAGGGTGGTTCCGGATCCGGCGGAGTCTGGCACGAACGCCTGCGGCCATCGCGCCGCGGCGCGCAGGGCGCTGCTCAGCTCGGCGGGGCGCAGGGCGGGAAGGTCGGCGGCGAGGCCGCCGATCCCGGACCGCGGCCAGCGGGACGTGGCGAGCGCGGCCCCGTGGCGCAGAGCCTGGTTGAGCCCTCGCCCGGGCTCGTCCGGAACGATCACGGCGCCGAGCCCGGCCAGCACCGCCGCCGTCCGCGGATCGTCGGTTACCACGACCACCCTGCCCACCTGGGGTGACTCCAGAGCGGCGGCTACCGTGTCCGCCGCCATCGCGAGCGCGAGCGCGGGCCGGTCCGGCCCGGCGAGCGCGGCCAGGCGCGTCTTGGCATGGGCAAGTACCTTGACGGGGACGACCAGGGACCACGGGAACGGATTCGCGGCGGGCGGCGCGGGCATACCGTGATCCTGCCTCGACACCGGGGCGCGTCAACCGGGAGACTGGCCAGATGACGATGGGGAGACGGCGCGGATGAGCGAGCGGGCGGACCTGGGATACTCACCGGCCTGGCGCCGCGGCACGGAGATTGTCCTGCCATCGCTCATCCGGGCAGCGATGAAACGCGACTGGCACGGCCAGGAGCACATCCCACGCGAGGGCGGCGTGATCATCGCTCCGAACCACCTGTCCTACGCCGACTGGGCCGCCGTTGCCCTGTTCGCCTACCAGGCGGGCCGCTACCCGGCGTTCCTCATCAAGTCGCCGGTGTTCGACGTGAAGCTCATCGGGCCGTTCCTGCGCTCCGTCGGCCAGCTGCCGGTGAACCGCGGCCAGATCGACGCGGCGCTGGTGCTCAAGGACGCGGAGCGGAGCCTGCGCGCGGGGGAATGCCTCATCGTCTACCCGGAGGGGACCGCCACCCGGGACCCGGCGCTGTGGCCGATGGTGGCCAGGACCGGCGTGGCCAGGCTCGCGCTGGTCACCGGCGCCCCGGTGATTCCGGTCGCCCACTGGGGCGCGCAGGTCATCCTGCCGTACGGGAGCAAGAAGCCCCATCTGGTACCGCGCCACCTGGTGAAGATGCTGGCCGGCCCGGCCGTCGACCTGTCCGGCTATGCGGGCCGGCCGCTGGACAGGGAGGTGCTGCGGGCCGCCACTGCAGCGGTCATGGCCGACATCACCGGCCTGCTCGCGCAGCTGCGCGGAGAGCCGGCGCCGGCCGTGCCCTTCGATCCCGCCGCCGCCCGCCGCGCCAGGGCAAAGCCGGGCGGCCAAACGGAGCCACCCGGCGACGGCCAGTCCCGGAAGGCGGCGCCGGCGTGAGCGCCGCCGTCATGGGCGCTGGCATGTGGGGCACGACCTTTGCGCAGGTGCTCTGCGACGCGGGGACTCCTGCGGTGCTCTGGGGCCGCAGGCCTGAGCTGACCGAGGCGATCAACCAGCGTCATGAGAACCCCGACTACCTGCCGGGGATCACGCTGACCAGCGCGCTCTGGGCGACCTGCGACCCGGCTGCCGCGCTGCGCGGCACGGACCTGGTCGTGCTGGCGGTGCCGGCCCAGACGCTGCGCCAGAACCTGGACAGCTGGGCCGAGCTGCTGCCGCCCGGCGCGCTGCTCGTCAGCCTGATGAAAGGCATCGAGAACGGCACCCACCTGCGGATGAGCGAGGTGATCGCCGAGGTCACCGGGGCCGGTCCGGACCGGATCGCGGTGATCAGCGGCCCGAACCTGGCCCGGGAGATCGCCGCCCGCCAGTACGCGGCCACGGTGGTCGCCTGCGCCGACGACGCCATGGCCAAGCATCTGCAGGAGGCCTGCCACGCGCCGTACTTCCGGCCCTACACCAACCCGGACGTGATCGGCTGCGAGCTCGGCGGCGCCGTCAAGAACGTGATCGCGCTCGCGGTGGGCATCTCGATCGGCATGGGCCTCGGGGACAACACCCGGTCCCTGCTCATCACCCGCGGCCTGGCCGAGATCGCCAGGCTGGGCACGGCGCTGGGCGCCGACCAGCTCACGCTCGCCGGCCTGGCCGGGATGGGCGACCTGGTCGCCACCTGCAGCTCGCCGCTGTCGCGCAACCGCACCTTCGGCGAGAACCTGGGCCGCGGCATGAAGCTCGCGGACGCTGCCGCGAGCGCGTCGCAGGTGACCGAGGGCGTGAAATCGGCCGGGCCGGTACTGGAACTCGCCCGCGCCCACGGCGTGGAAATGCCGATCACCGAGGTCGTCGCCGCGGTCACCCAGGGCCGGATGGGGGTAACCGAGGCCGTTACGCTGCTGGCCTCGCGCTCGGCCAAGCCAGAGCGCTACGGAGTCTGACGCAGCCGCCGACGTCGCGCCCCGAGAGGAGAACGACACTGAACCAGCAACGGAAGATCAGGGTGGCGGTCGTGTTCGGCGGGCGGAGCTCGGAGCACGCGGTGTCGTGCCTGGGCGCCGGGCATGTGCTCGCGGCGCTCGACCGTGACCGTTATGAGGTCGTGCCGGTGGGCATCGCCCGAGACGGCCGCTGGATCCTGGCCCCGGATGACCCGGGCCGGCTGGCGATCACGGGGGGCGAGCTGCCGTCCGTGGAGGCCATGGCCGCCCCCGGCACCGAGATCGCCGCCCGCCTCGACCCGGCGACGCGCGGCCTCGTGGTCACGGCCCCGGGCGATGTGCCGCACAGCCTCGGCGAGGTCGACGTGGTGCTGCCCCTGCTGCATGGCGCATACGGCGAGGACGGCACGCTCCAGGGCCTGCTGGAGATGGCGGGCGCCAGGTACGCGGGCGCCGGGGTGTTCGCCAGCGCGGCCGGCATGGACAAGGAGTACATGAAGCTGATCTTCGCCGCGCGCGGCCTGCCCGTCGGGAGTTACGTGGTCGTCCGCGACCGTGACTGGCGCCAGCACGAAACGGATGGCGTGCCCCGGGCCGCAGCCACGCCCGAGCGCAAACGGGTGCTGGACGAGATCGGCGAGCTTGGCTGGCCGGTCTTCGTCAAGC
This sequence comes from Streptosporangiaceae bacterium, assembly GCA_036824445.1. GTDB lineage: Bacteria > Actinomycetota > Actinomycetes > Streptosporangiales > Streptosporangiaceae > UBA9676. The sequence continues at coordinate 9,770 of DAITAE010000120.1, forward strand.
CCGCGCGCGGCGGGTCCAGCATCGGCACGACCCGCGTGCCCGATCCAGCCGGGCTGGAGGAGGCGATCGAGATCGCGCGCGAGCACGACCCGAAGGTGCTCGTGGAGGCGGCGGTGCCGGGCATGGAGATCGAGTGCGCCGTGCTCGAGGGCGCCTCGGGCGGTCCGCCGGATGCGAGCATCCCGGCCCAGGTGCTGATCGGCGGGGACGCCGAGTTCTACGACTTCCAGGCGAAATACCTGGAGGCGGACAC